>NC_014041.1:600000-762500 GCF_000023465.1 Zunongwangia profunda SM-A87 | reverse complement strand
TGGTCTGGGTTCTTTCCCTCTCGGACACGGACCTTAGCACCCATGCCCTCACTGATATAAATCATTTTATAGCATTCGGAGTTTGTCAGGAATTGGTAGGCGGTGAAGCCCCCGCATCCAATCAGTAGCTCTACCTCTATAAAACTAATATACCGCTGCACCTAAATGCATTTCGGGGAGTACGAGCTATTTCCGAGTTTGATTGGCCTTTCACCCCTACCCTCAGGTCATCCCAAGACTTTTCAACGTCAACGGGTTCGGTCCTCCACTGTGTGTTACCACAGCTTCAACCTGCCCAAGGGTAGATCACACGGTTTCGCGTCTACCATGACCAACTAATTCGCCCTATTCAGACTCGCTTTCGCTACGGCTCCACACCTGAAGTGCTTAACCTTGCTGGTAACGGTAACTCGTAGGCTCATTATGCAAAAGGCACGCCGTCACCCCTAAAGGCTCCGACCGCTTGTAAGCGTATGGTTTCAGGATCTATTTCACTCCCTTGTTCAGGGTTCTTTTCACCTTTCCCTCACGGTACTGGTTCACTATCGGTCTCTCAGGAGTATTTAGCCTTGGCGGATGGTCCCGCCGGATTCATACAGGGTTTCACGTGCCCCGCACTACTCAGGATACCACTATCTATAACATGCTTTACCTATACCGGGCTATCACCGTCTTTGGCCCCTCTTTCCAAAGGGTTCTAATTCATTATGCATAAAATGTCGTGGTCCTACAACCCCATACCGTCCGTAAACGATATGGTTTGGGCTAATACGCGTTCGCTCGCCGCTACTAGCGTAATCACTTTTGTTTTCTCTTCCTCCGGGTACTTAGATGTTTCAGTTCTCCGGGTTCGCCTCCTTTCGGATACTATATCTTCAATATAGTGGGTTGCCCCATTCGGATATCTGCGGATCAATTTGTATGTGCCAATCCCCGCAGCTTTTCGCAGCTTATCACGTCCTTCTTCGCCTCTGAGAGCCTAGGCATTCCCCATACGCCCTTAATAAGCTTGTATGCTTTTTACCTAATATGCTCGCACAACCACCTTAACGATGGTCGTTAACTTTTTTGTTTTGCTATTATTACAATAGAATTCTTACAAACCCTATCTCATAATAAGCGTTAGTTTCTCGTATTCTTTATTTCTCAATATGTCAATGAACGATCGCGAGTCGCGATAGACGTATAAACAATCTATGCTTCCCACTGCAAACTCTGAAGATTATCTTTCAAATCTCCAGGCATTGCCTGGTGGAGAATATCGGAGTCGAACCGATGACCTCCTGCGTGCAAGGCAGGCGCTCTAGCCAGCTGAGCTAATCCCCCATTTTCAGTGATCAGTTAACAGTTATCAGTTAACAGTACTTATAACGGCTACTCAACCTCTAAAATTTCCTTTTTGTTATTTCAAATGAACTTCCGTGTCTCAAGTTTAACTTTAAACTTTTAAACCTTCAACTTTAAACTCGCGCTTTGCGCGGTCGTAGTCTCAGGCAGACTCGAACTGCCGACCTCTACATTATCAGTGTAGCGCTCTAACCAGCTGAGCTATGAGACTGTCCATAACAGTTTTAAAGTTTACCAGTTAAAAGTCACAAAGCAATACTACTTTCTACTTTTCAACTTTTTACTTTAATACTGTAGTTTATCGAATTGACATTAAGAATCAAGACCTTAAAGGCTTGCTTTTGAACTTCCCTTTATTTAATTGCGATTCTCTTTTGAAAGAGAATGCTCTAGAAAGGAGGTGTTCCAGCCGCACCTTCCGGTACGGCTACCTTGTTACGACTTAGCCCCAGTTACCAGTTTTACCCTAGGCCGCTCCTTGCGGTAACGGACTTCAGGTACCCCCGGCTTCCATGGCTTGACGGGCGGTGTGTACAAGGCCCGGGAACGTATTCACCGCATCATGGCTGATATGCGATTACTAGCGATTCCAGCTTCACGTAGTCGAGTTGCAGACTACGATCCGAACTGTGATAGGGTTTATAGATTCGCTCCTTCTCGCGAAGTGGCTGCTCTCTGTCCCTACCATTGTAGCACGTGTGTGGCCCAGGACGTAAGGGCCGTGATGATTTGACGTCATCCCCACCTTCCTCACGGTTTGCACCGGCAGTCTGGCTAGAGTTCCCACCATTACGTGCTGGCAACTAACCACAGGGGTTGCGCTCGTTATAGGACTTAACCTGACACCTCACGGCACGAGCTGACGACAACCATGCAGCACCTTGCAATCTGTCCGAAGAAATATCTGTTTCCAAATACGTCAGACTGCATTTAAGCCCTGGTAAGGTTCCTCGCGTATCATCGAATTAAACCACATGCTCCACCGCTTGTGCGGGCCCCCGTCAATTCCTTTGAGTTTCATTCTTGCGAACGTACTCCCCAGGTGGGTTACTTATCACTTTCGCTTAACCACCCAGCCCTCAATTAGGCCGGACAGCTAGTAACCATCGTTTACGGCGTAGACTACCAGGGTATCTAATCCTGTTCGCTACCTACGCTTTCGTCCATCAGCGTCAATATAGTATTAGTGATCTGCCTTCGCAATCGGTATTCTGTGTAATATCTATGCATTTCACCGCTACACTACACATTCTAACCACTTCATACTAATTCAAGGTCTACAGTATCAATGGCAGTTCTACAGTTAAGCTGCAGACTTTCACCACTGACTTATAGACCCGCCTACGGACCCTTTAAACCCAATGATTCCGGATAACGCTTGGATCCTCCGTATTACCGCGGCTGCTGGCACGGAGTTAGCCGATCCTTATTCATAGAGTACCGTCAGCTCCTTACACGTAAGGAGGGTTCTTCCTCTGTAAAAGCAGTTTACAACCCATAGGGCCGTCTTCCTGCACGCGGCATGGCTGGATCAGGCTCTCGCCCATTGTCCAATATTCCTCACTGCTGCCTCCCGTAGGAGTCTGGTCCGTGTCTCAGTACCAGTGTGGGGGATCTCCCTCTCAGGACCCCTACCTATCGTAGCCATGGTAAGCCGTTACCTTACCATCTAGCTAATAGGACGCATGCTCATCTCTTACCGTAACCTTTAATCATAAACTGAGGCCAGTCTATAATACTATGAGGTATTAATCCACGTTTCCATGGGCTATCCCTCAGTAAGAGGTAGATTGCATACGCGTTACGCACCCGTGCGCCGGTCGTCAGCAGAGTGCAAGCACTCCCTGTTACCCCTCGACTTGCATGTGTTAGGCCTGCCGCTAGCGTTCATCCTGAGCCAGGATCAAACTCTTCATCGTTGTTTCATTAATATGTGACAACTAAATAAATGTTTTCCTTCTCAAGAAGTCTAAAGCTCAAAAGTTTGACTCTTTATAGTCTTAATTCTTAATCTTTACGCTATACCAATCTTAATAAATTAAGATTGATATCGTCTAGTCAATTCAATATGTCAATGAACTTATTCAAAGTCCGGGTTCCTAAAAACCCTTTCGGTAGAAATTAAGGAATCGAACCTTACCAACACCCCATCCGGTATCTCCTAGTCACTCAGTATATTAAGAGCATTTTTACTTGTTCTAAAAGCGGTTGCAAATGTACAACTAATTTTTAAACTCACAAGAAAAAATTAAAATTTATTTTTTCTTAATTTTAAACCCTCAACCCTTCCAAAGAACCTCGCCGTTAAAGCGGCTGCAAATATACAACCCTTTTTCTTTAACCACCAAAACTTTTTTTAAGTTTTTTTTCAGTCTAAAATATCACGCTATCCCAATGAACATCCGCCATAACACCTTATCTACTCTGGCGTTAAGCGGCTGCAAATATACAGCCTTTTATTTCTTTCCTGCAAAACTTTTTTAAGTTTTTTTTAGAACCTTTTTCCAGTATACCTCTCAATGAACATCCACTTACAAAATACCACCTCAGCGGCTAAGCGGGTGCAAATATACAGCCGTTTTTTAATTACACAAGACTTTTAAAAAATTGTTTGATTTTTACGAAAACTACACGGAATTCAATCCAACACTATCAATTAAACATCTAAAAAACGACTTAACATTAGATTAACACTAAAGAAATGATAAATCATTCCTAATATCGTACCACGACACCAGTAAAAATTAAAGAAAAAAGTTCCAAACTAAACCAAATCGCACCATAAAATCGTTGTGTGGATATCTTGGTGCAGAGAAATTATTATTTCCATCAATTAAGAAATTTAAATTTTCAAGCTTAAAAAATATTCTTGCCTGATCTACTTTTCCATTAAAAAAGAAATCTACCACTGGATAATTACCAAATTCAGTTTCGTTTTGCACATAAAATTCAGCCAAAACTGGATCGTAAGCGTCCATTTGATAAGAAGAAAAATAGCGAAGACTTAAACCCGTTTGTAAATACAAAGCCTTATCAAACCAAAAGTCCTTATAATAAAAGGTATTCCGAGTTACTAATTCTGGTAAATTGAGAACATCTTTGCCATCAGAAATATTTTGATAAAGTATGGTATTATCTAAAGCAAACTTTCCAAAAGTAAATTCCCTTTGGGCTTTCAATTTATAATATCGTACATCACCGCCAAATTGAAATGGTTTAACGACGCCATCGTTATTAAGTGAAAAATAGGTGTAATTCTGAATTTGAGTTATCTCTCCACTAAAGTTAGCAATCATCTTAGCTGATAATTCAAAGAAAAGGCTTTGTGCATTTTCATTGTCAAAATTATTTTGCCAGTTATAGTTTATGTAATCACTTTGATACAGTAAAAAATTTAAATTTGGAGCCCTACTGGTTTGTTTTATCCCAAAGTTTAAAAAATTATTATCATCTAGACTGTAACCTGCTGATGCTAGAATATGATTTCCTGAAAAATCATCTCCAAAATTAAACGACACGTCAGCATGAAGATTGAACCCTGCTAAATAATTATCATAACTCCCACCAACATTTATAAGCCTCCCATCTAACCTATCTCCCACAACTCCATTTTCTCCTATAAATACAGAATCATACCAATAATCGAAAAAGGAATAGCCGGCTTTTGCCGATATCTTTCCTAGAACAGGATTATCAAAATTTACTGCAACCGTATTATCCAAATTACGATATCTAGTTTCATCATTAAGATTAGTGCTCTGAAAAGCTTCCCCTAAAATGGCAGTAGCAGCAGCCGATTGAAGATATTGAAATTTTTTATACGAATAATCTAGTCTGTGACTTAAATAAAACTTATTTTGAATTGTATCCTGCGCCCCCGACAAATAGTATTGATGATCTAAAAAGAAACCTTTACCATATAATGTACTCTCCGCATTTTCGAAATTAACATCTAAAACTGAACGATCATCAAATTCGGGCTCCTTGCTGATATATGAAGCTAGCGCCTCATCTGTTAATCCGCCATTTTCTTCATTCAGCAAATCCTGACTTACAAAATGAGCTTTCGCTCTATATTTTCTATTTTTAGTCTGATAATTTAACGTTGTTCTAAAATTTCCTGTACTGGTAAGAATATGGCGATAGCGCCCAAGGGCACGCACTCCTTTATAAGCAATGCTAAAATTTAAACGTTCTGAAGTATTAACCGTGAAAAATGCGTCTAATTGTTGTCCTTGTTCCGGTACGGTTTTAAAATACAATTCTGTAAGTGGTGTAGGAACGTAATAATAGTTAATATCCTCTGCCTCCATAAAATTATAATGACGAGCTCTAGCCCCAAATTTGGGCATTATAGTACTAAAATCTCGAAATTCGGTAAGCTTATTATAGGTTTGCCCCGTATTTGCAAACGGCAAAAGTCCGAATAGATCTTTGCGCAAATAATTAAATTTATAATCTTTTTGAATCGTTAGAGAAGTATCAACATGAGTCGTATCATTCTCTATAGATATTATCTTAAAAAGATCTATTGTAGGCTCTGCCACAGAATCTTTAGATTTCTCCTCGCCCACTCTTCCAGGCGACCTTTGTTCTTGAGCATTACAATGATAACCAATAATTACAAACGAGATTAGAAATAGTGCTTTCTTCATTTTAAAAATTATGTAACAAAAGTATAAAAATAACGCAAGTAGGAGAGAATTGGTATAAAACAAAAAAACCACCCAAGTTGGGTGGTTTTGAAATTTCAAATCTATTTAAAATCTTAATAACCTTCGTTTTGAACCATATTTGAGTTTGAATTCAATTCGGAAACAGGAATAGGCCAAGCGAACAGGTAATTGGGAACGGAAAAAGTCTTCATAACATTACCTTGAGTGTTCATAGCTTCCATATTCATGCCACTACGCAACATATCATCAAACCGAAATCCTTCAAAGATAAGTTCTTTCCGTCTTTCTAAAAGAATATTTTCTTTTGTTGCATTATTATATGGTTGAGCACCTCTATTCGCAGGAATTTTATTTAACTGCGTTAAAGCATCTCCACCTGTTTCCAATAGAGCTTCTGCATAATTCAGAATTAATTCCTCGTATCTAAATAAAACAATATTATCAGCATTATTAACATTATCGGGATATTTACCTAAGTTTCTAAGTATATCACCTTGATAACCTAAAATACCCTTACGAACGTCGGAATCTTCATAAATATCTAAAACTTCATTTTTCACTTGAATATCTCCGTACCCACTACCATCATCATTAGCTCTATAAATATAGGCTAAACCATTAATACCAGGATTATCAGCTAAGTTAGCTGCAAGTTCAAAAATGACATTTGCCCCTCCATCTCCTGCCCAACTGCTCACGTAGGACTCTGCAGGAATAATCGAATAAAGGCCAGATTGAATAACTGCCTCTGAAGCTGATACAGCGCGGTTCCAATCTCCAAAATAAACCGCAACTCTGGCTTCAAGTGCTTTCGCTACGAATTTAGATACCAAAACTTTAGAATTATCGTAATCTGAATTCATCATCGCAAAACCTGTTTCTAAATCATTATAAATAGCCGCTTTAACTTCTTCTATAGTATTTCTCGCAGGAAAAAGATCATCTCCCTTGAAGGTCGTTACAATTGGAACCCCTAAGTTTCCCGCTCCTGCAAATTGCTGCCCATATACCCGAAGAAGATCAAAATGAGCTAAAGCTCTTAAAACAGTTGCCTGTCCCTGAATATGCATACCTAAATCTAAATCGCCTTCAAGAGATTCAAGATCTGTATTGATTATAATATTAGCATTTGCAATTACATAATATGCGGTATTCCAGATAAAACCAGAATTCTCATTGTAAAGATACTGACTTTGAGTAGTAAATCTACCTGAATTCCCATTTGAAAAAGTGTTATCTGTACGAACCTCATTGGTGATTATAATATCACGACCATAATATCCTGAAGAGGTCATTGAACTATGTATACCTTTTAAAATACTGCTTAAATTTTCTACTTTATTTACACTGTCTTCAACACTTTTCTCCTGGGCTAAGGTTGGCTCTAAATCCTCTGTCGAACATGATACTGTAACAGAAATCATAGTTACGAACATCAATATATATAATAAGTTTTTCATCGTTTTTAATTAAAAAGTTAAGTTAACACCAAATAAGAAAGATTTAGTTGGAGGTGTTTCCAATCCTGTTTCACCTCCCAAATCTTGCTCTGGGTCAAAAAGTAAATTATCATCCTTAACCCATGTAGCTAAATTATTGCCTCTCACAAATACTCTAGCGGTTTTCATTCCAATAGAATTCATAACAGAACTTGGAATATTATAACCAAATGTTAAGTTTCTCAACCTAATAAAATCACCATCATATAGATACTTAGAATGTCTCTGCCAAGATTGTCCATCACTCGTAAATTTACCATTTCTTGTAATATCCCCAGTTTCTTGCCATCTATCCAACAAGCTTTGATATCCATTATAGGAAAAGATAGGAAATCCATTTGGTTGATTAAGATATAAATGCCATCCTTCATAAATTTTATGCCCCCCCGCATAATAAGCTTGGGCATTCAAAAAGAAGCCTTTAACCTCAAAATTTAAATTTACACCGGCAGTGAGTGTTGGTACCGCATTTGCTCCCTGAAAAACAGCTTCGGCATCATTAAAGGTCGTTGTTGTTTCGCCACCAACGCCATTTAAATAAAATTCCTCCATACCAGTTTCTGGATTCACTCCTGCCCATGTTGGCATATACCATTCTCTAACCGGGTGCCCTGTTTCAATTCTTGTAGTCGTTGTAGTAATTGTCCTTTCTATACCATTTGGATCTAAAGGAAGTTCAGTAATTTCATTATTAACCGTAGCAATATTACCACCTATACTTAAACTTACATCCTGAGTATCTATAAGGCTGGCATTTAACTGAATTTCTACTCCAGTATTTTTCAAGGCTCCTATATTTTGTGTCTGACTGGAAAAACCTGTAGTTTGAGATAATGGAACATTTAGCAATAAATCCTCTGACTTTCTATTAAAATACCCAATACTACCTGATAAAACATCATTAAAGAGACCAAACTCCAAACCAATATCAATAGTTTTATTGATTTCCCATGAAAGATCATTATTCCCAAAAGTACTTACTGCTTGAGCACCATCACCATTATAATCCACACCATAAGTAAACAAGGACTGATAACGATTTAATCCAATACTAGCATTTCCTGTTTTACCATAAGAAAAACGAAGTTTTAAATATTCTATATTATCGATTGAAGTCAAAAAGTCTTCCTTATGAATATTCCATGCCGCACCTACAGAATAAAAATTACCCCATCTGTTATCCTCCTGAAATCTTGAATTACCTTCAATTCGATATGAAAGATTTAATACATACCTACTATCAAAAACTGAATATTCGAGCAGTCCCAAGTAAGCTCCCATGTACCAATCTGAGAAACTTGAAGAAACTGAACTTGGCGTACCTGCACTATCCAGAAAATATAACCCATCATCTGCGAAATTTTCGGCTGCTCCACCTAAAAAGTATTGTCTGTTAGACTGATATTCTTGCAACAATTTAAATTTTAAATTATGCTGGTTAAGCGCTAAATTATAGTCTAAATAGTTTTGAAATACGTAAAATGCATTGGTTCTATCATATTGCGACGCATCTCCAGAAGTAGGCACACCATAACCATAGTTTCTATTAGAGTATGTTCTATAGTTATATAATTGTAAATCTACACTAAATTTCGCCCCCAAAGTAAAACCACTTCCTATGTCCCAGGTTAAAGCATTTCCAGAGATGATACGTGTAAATCGATTATCATTAAAATCATCCCTTGCACCAATAAGAGGATTAGGAAGTGCCCCTCCTATTTCGGCAAATGTGCCATCATCATTGTAGGGATACCTAAGAGAGTTCATAAAATATTTAGCCGTTCTAGGACTGGCAAAATAAGCACTTCTTTCCAAGAAAGCTTTTTGAAAAGTATAAGCTGCCGAGTTATTAGAAGATAACTTAAGACTTGGTGTAAGATCTTTAGAAAAATTTATTGATCCAGAAATCCTTTCAAAACTGGATCCTATAACAGTTGCTTCTTGCTCTAAATACCCTAAAGAAGCAAAGAAATTATGCCCATTTCCTCCACCTGAAGCAGAAATACTGTATTCTCTATATATTGCATCTTTATTCGCAACAGCAGAACCCCAATCCGACTCTTTTCTACCATTTTGATCCCACGCTTTAAAAAGTGCATTATTCTCTAGTAGATAATCTGTGGCCTGCTGTGTAGTATCATAATAACCATCATTATAGTAAGCCTCAGCGGCTAGCTCCAATCTTTGTGCTGAAGTTAAAGGCGTGGGACCATCAACAGCATCATTCATAAAACCGATCTGTGTATTAATGGTAAAAACGGTCTCTCCGTATTTTCCTGACTTAGTTGTAATAAGGATTACTCCATTGGCACCTCTCGCACCATATTGTGCGGTAGCAGAAGCATCTTTTAAAACAGTAATAGAAGCAATATTATTATTATCTATTGCAGCCAAAGCACTGATACTTGAGGTTGCACCACTAGCGCTAACGTTACCATTATTAATAGGAACCCCATCAATAACATACAAAGGCTCATTACCGGCAGTAATAGAACTTATTCCACGTATCCTTATATTGGCAACAGATCCAGGAGTACCTGAGCTTGAAGAAACAGTTAGACCAGCAACATTCCCCTGAAGTGCCTGATCTACTGTAGGAGAAGCGAAAGATTTTAAAACTTCGTCGTCCACTTTCACGACGGAACCTGTAATATCAGATTTCTTTTGAGTAGAATATCCAGTCACTACAACCTCATCCAAAGCCGCAGCATCCACTACCAACGTTACATTCAGAATATTAGAAGTACCTACCATTTGCTCCTTAGAAGTAAATCCTACATAACTAAATACTAAAACCTTCCCTTCGTCGACCTTTATTGAGTACTTCCCATCAAAGTTTGTCTGGACTCCATTTCTAGTGCCTTTTTCGATTACATTCACCCCAGGAAGAGGAAGTCCGTCCTCGTCGACAACAGTACCAGTAATTGTTTTTTCTTGTGCAAAACTAAATTGCACTAACAACACCATAAATAGTGTTATTAATCCATGTAATGTTCTTTTCATATTTTGTTAATTTTAATTAGCCTTGATCAAAAATCATAATAATAACTTAATTAACAAAACAATTTAATTGAATTTTTAATATTCAATTAACATAATTAAAATTTAATCTTATCTTTTTTAACTAATTATTCATGTTTATTGTAATGAATTCACATTTAAATGCAATTACAAAAATCCTATTTTAACTATAATTTAAAAGTCTATATCTTAAATTATCAAAAGATCAAAGATTATTTATTTTAAAAAGGAATCCAAAATTTAAGATTTGATATCAGGAAGATGATGAAAATACATGGTTTTAATCTATTTTAATTAGAAGGATATTGATAATTCTGTCTTTTATAAAGTTTATTACTAAATAGAAAACAATCAAATTGCAATAATCAGTTATACCATGACTATTAAAATCCTCTAATTTTGACTTAAAATATTTAAGAGATTTAGTATTGAGAAGAAAAGAATATTCTATTTATTAGAGCAGTCTTGTCATATTATCGGAAGATTTCTGAAAACTACTTGCATGAAAAACTTGCTCAAAAAAACGTTTCGAGATAAATATGAAAATAACCAAGGTATAACTTAAAAAAACTATTCCTTTAAATAAGATCGCTTCGGTCTCAAAACATTTTTCTACAATTTACTTAGAAAAAGTCTTATAGTAGTCTGCTTAAAATCTAAACCTGACTTATTTAATAATATTACACTTTACCAATAAAATATTACATAACAGAGTAGTTATTTATTTTCTTTAAAGAAATACGTAATCAATTAAAGAACAATTTTTTTCTCTAAAAAATTTAAGAAGTGGATAAGTCTTAAGGCAAATATCTTACTAAAAAGAAAAACCACCCAAGATTGGGTGGTTTTTTGAAGCTTTAAACTTTCTTGAATAATATTACCATCCAGGATTTTGCTCGCCGGCTAAACCAGGATTAATAAGTATATCATTAGTAGGAACACCCCATATAAACTTAGGATTACTAGCTTCAACTGATTTAGTATAATAGTTCGCTCCAGGTTGAAGAGGATCTGTATTCTGTGGATCTCTTCTAGTAAAACCTAAATCCCATCTACGTAAATCATCTAACCTAAAACCTTCAAACGCCAGTTCACGAGTACGTTCTTCTCTTACCGCATCAACTAAAGCGCTTCCTGACGCATCTACAGCACTTAAACCTCTAGCTTGACGTAGTTCATTCAAAGGAGCTAAAGCCTGAGACTCTGAAATGCTCAATGCAGCTTCCGCAGATATTAAATACATTTCAGCAATCCTAAAAACTTTTGGAGCTTGCTGGTAGTTAGTATTTGCACCTGTCCATAAATCTGGATTACCTGGATATTTATTTACCATAAATAAATCTGTATAAGTAATACTACTCATCACTATAGTATCATTCAGAAAATAAACATCTTTACGAATATCGTCATCTTCATATAAATCAACCATCCACTGAGTGGGTAAAAAATCTGGAGTAAAAAGACCTGTACCGCCACTAAAACCTAAATAAATACTATTTGTATTAGCTAATTCATTGGGAGCCTCTACATATACTTGCATAATAACCTCCTGGTCATAGTCATTAACCCACATATCTCTAAAATCAGCTTGATTATTGATTAATGGATAATCTCCAGAATTTATCAGCTCATCTGCGGCGGCTTTAGCACCAGCCCAATCTTCCATATAAAATTTAACTCTAGCTTCAAAAGCAGTCAATACATCAGCATTAAATCTTTGTGCACCTTGCTCACCACTAACCTGTGATAATGCAGGTCTTGCAGCATCAATATCAGCCAAAATTTGTTGATAAACTTGCTCTACAGTACTCCTAGATGGTCTCGCAGAAATATCATACTGAAGCATTAGCGGAACACCTAAATCTGACGAAGCGCTAGCAGGATCATAATCAGATGCATATCTAACTACCAAATTGTGATAATAAAAAGCTCTCGCAAAATAAGCATCAGCAATATATCTTTCAAGCTCCGCCTCTTCTTCAGGAGAGTCCGTTACAATTGTAGACATCCCTTCTATAGCAGCATTTAAATCGCTAATACGAGCATAATAGCCAAACCATACATCTCTTACAGTATAATCATCTGCAAGAAAGCCTTCCCATCTGTGTGGATTCCCGTTTCTGTTTCCATAATCCAATGTAGCATTTAATTGATCTGCCTGTACATCTGTAGAAAACATATATTGCCCGTATAAAACTCCCCTAAAACTGGCATACAAACCATTATTCCATGTAGCCGCATCATTTACTGTTTGAAATGATTGTGATTGTTCTATTGCGTCATACGGAAACCTCTTAAGATCATCACAACCTATAAATGATATAGATAAAAATAATCCTAAAATTACTTTTTTTATATTTCGTTTTTTCATTTTTCTATTTTTTTTTTAAAATTGAAGATCTATCCCAAATGTAAATTGCTTTGTATTAGGATTAACTCCTAAAGTTAAATTCTGATCAACCTCTGGATCCGGCCCTAAATAATCAGTCCATGTCAATAAATTCCTACCGGTTACATAAACCTTAGCTCCTTTCATAAAGCCCGTAGAATCTAATATTGAGGAAGGAATATTATAACCTACCGTTAAGGTTTTCATACGTAAAAAGGATGCATCCTCAATAAGTCTTGAATCAAACTGTGTAAACTGCACGTTCGACCTTGGGAATAAAGTCTGGTCGCCAGGTTCCTGCCAGTAGTCCAAAACTCTTTCAGATTGATTAAAACCGGAAAATTGAGTTGGATTCTCGTAGAAGTATCTATCATTATTTATCAAATACTTACCTACACTAAAAGCAAAATGTGTTTGTAAATAAAAACCTTTATAATCTGCATTTAAACCAAAACCTCCGTTTAAAGGTGGATATCTATCTATTCCTGTATTTTGTTGTAACCTTGCAGTATTAAATTGATTTGTTACCGCATTTGGATCCTCTCTATTATAAACAACTTGATCTGGATCTTCATTAGGTAAATACCACTCAGCATCACCATTCTCTGAATTCACCCCAGCGAACACAGGGTAAAAAAAGGAAACAGGCTGACCAACTACCCAAGAAACTCCAGTATTAGGAATTATCCAATAGTCCCTACCTTGAAAAAGCTCTGTAACTTTGTTTTGATTATAGTTAAAATTAACATAAGGAGTAATATTCAAGTCAGAATTACCTTTGATAACGTCATAAGATAAACCTACATCAAAACCATAATTCTTAAGTGAACCAGTATTTTCTGTAACTTCAGAGAATCCACTTGTGAATGGATACGGTACATCAATAAGCATATCCTCTGTTAAACGATCATAGTACTCAACTGTTAGCCTCAACCTATCTATTAACGATACTTCCACACCAACCGAAGCAGATCTTTGACTCTCCCATTGCAATGCCGGATTCCCAGGGGTATCTAAGTACCAACCTGTTTGCCCCTGATACTGATTAGTTCCTACTAAGGCATAGCTATTATAGTTTCCAATATCAGAGTTACCAGAAGTACCAACATTTGCTCTCACTACTAAGTCGTCTAACCATTCAACATCCGTAAGAAAAGCTTCTTTTTTTGCAGTCCATCTAGCCCCAACAGCCCAAAAAGTTGCCTCTCTATTATCTCTACCAAAACGAGAGGAACCATCTCGCCTTACGGTAAAGTTCGCGTAGTATTTACTATCAAAATTATACTCCAAACGACCAAAATAAGACTCTAAACTCCATTCCTCCATTTCCTGCTCTACATCTCTGTTACTTGGACCTTGCCCAAGCATAACTAAACGATCATCAGTTTGCCCAGTAGAAGTTGCTCCAAAAAGTCCATAATCATAATCCTGAAATTCATGTCCACCTAACAAGCTAAAGTTATGTACATCATCCAAGGTGACACTATAAGAAACAGTATTTGAAACAGTTATTTGCTTATCTCTTCTAAATCTCTCTTGTCTCCTACCATTATTTAAAGAAGCTAAATAAGAAGGCAACCTAATAAAAGTTTCTCTTTGATCAAAGGCATTCAAGCCTACAGCAGTCCTTAAAGTTAGTCCTTTTATCGGATTTAACTCTATATATCCCGAAGGATTCACTTGAAATCTATTTCTATCATAAGGATTATTTTCAGCTAAATAAACAGGGTCATATCTGTTCCAGCCCGGAATCACTCCCTCGTATCTTTGTCCAGTTTCAGGATTGATAGGAGAAAAATAAGGCGCCGCTAAAAGACTAAGACCTCTGTTTGTACTATTAGATCCATAAGGGTTGTCTTGATCTGTAGTATATGCAAATCCGATATTCAGACCAGCTTTCATCCAATCGTTAATATCAGTTGTAATATTACTCCTTAAAGTATATCTATTAAAATCAGATCTAAAGGCGAGACCCTCTTGCTCAAAATAGCCAGCAGAAATAAAATATTTAGTTTTCTTACTTCCACCTGTAGCACTAACATTAAATTGTGTTGTAGGAGCATTATCTTTATAGTACCATTTATACCACTCAGTATCAGCATTATTTTGAGCTAAAATAGCATCCATATTTTCTCTAGATATTTGACCAATATCTACTCGAAAATTTGAAAACTGCTCTGTATTCATGAAACTTTCAAAAAAGTCAGTATTCGCAAGCTCTGAAAAGCCATGTTGCACACCAACATTAATTGAAGGATCTTGCTCATTACGCCCTGTTTTTGTAGTAATTACAACAACTCCATTTGCAGCTCGGGCACCATATATAGCAGTCTCCGATGCATCCTTAAGAACGGTTATATCCTCAATATCATTGGGGCTTAATCGAGTAAAAATCCCACTATCCACCTGAAAACCGTCTAATAAAATTAAAGGAGTAGATCCAGCTCCTAAAGAGCCCACACCACGAAGACGAATAGATGGTATAGCGTTAGGCTCTCCTGAAGACGTAAATATTTGAATACCCGGAATCTGCCCCTGCAATGCATCAATAACATTTGCCGCCGGTCTATCTTGTAAAACTTCTCCTGAAACCTGAGCCACAGAACCAACTACATCAGTCTTATCCCTCGTCCCATATCCAACTACAACTACTTCATCTAGAGCTGCAGCATCTACAACCATAGTTGCATTAAGGGTACTAGAAGATCCAACTTTAATTTCTTGAGTAGCAAAACCTACATAACTAAAAACTAATGTCGCACTCTGCGGAACAGATATAGAATATTCCCCATCAAAATCTGTTTGTACTCCATTTCGAGTACCTTTCTCAATTACATTTACTCCAGGTAAAGGAAGTCCATCTTCATCAACCACAGTACCGGTAATTGTTTTTTCTTGTGCAAAACTTAATTGCACTACTAACACCATAAAAAGTGTCAGCAATCCATGTAATGTTTTTTTCATTATTTCGTTAATTTGAATTAGCCTGAGCCAAAAATCATAATAATAACTTAATAAACAAAATTTTTCTAATTAATTTTTCTTAGAGAATTAACACTTTTAATTGATAAAACGTTTTACCTATTGCCGAGATATTATTTTTTTTTACAAAATACACAGATATTGTTATTAATTGTAAGTTGATATTGATCTAATACTAAAAACAAAAGACTTAATTACCAATATCACATTTTATAAGTAAATTTACTTAAGGAAAGTTAATTATAAAAAAAAGAACACTTTTTTCCATAATCTATTAATTTATGCTGTTAAGAAACCTAAAAGATTGTGATCATGAATGCGGAACAGATGAAGCAGGACGTGGATGCATTGCTGGCCCTGTAACAGCCGCTGCAGTAATTTTACCTAAACATTTTGAAAATGAGTTCTTAAGGGATTCAAAGAAACTTACGCATCAAAAACGGTTACTACTAAAGAAAATTATTGAGAATGACTGCGCTTCTTATGGCATAACACACATATTCATGGAAACTATCGATGAAATTAATATCTTAAACTCATCTATCCTGGCGATGCATAAATCTATAGAGAAGCTTTCTCCAGAACCCGAACATATTATAGTAGATGGTAACAGGTTCAAACCATTTAAAAATATAGCTTATGAATGTATTGTAAAAGGTGATGATAAATATTTGAGTATAGCTGCTGCTTCGATTTTAGCCAAAACCTATCGGGATGAATATATGGAGAGTATTCATGAGGAGTACCCCATGTATAATTGGAAAAAGAATAAGGGTTACCCTACAAAAGAACACCGGGAAGCCATCAGAAAATACGGAATTACAAAATACCACCGGAAAAGTTTTAAACTTTTACCAGAGCAGCTGGAATTAGAATTATAAAAAAGCCTTTTACTTCTTTACTATTCTGTTTTTTTAATACTAATTTGGCGCAAGCACTAAGGCGATTAGTTGAAATCACAATAGATTAAATAGAACTCTATTTCTTCACAAAAACCTGATAAATTTTACTTATATCGCTGGTTATAAAGGAAAATCTCCCTAGCAGTTATTCCGTAATATACTAGCTAGCAATTTTGGTGCATCTTAAGTAGATTAACTTTAAAAAAATATATTTATTTCTGGCTGGAATAGATCTCTGTAAATTAATTTTTAATTCATTTTTTTCAACACAATTTCTTTTTAATATTTCATCAACTCTATATTTTTTAGATCTCCGATATTATATCGAATATAGTACATTATAAATTATTATCATTTTTGCTTCTTTTAGATGGACTCCCGCTTGAAAATGAATATTCTTTTGCGCAAACAAAGTACTTCTACTAGAATAAAAAAATCCAGCGAAGTGATGTTCGCTGGATTTGTAATAATTTTTGCAATACTTAAATGATTTTTTAAATTAATTTTGGTCTGAAGAAGTAATATAAGGATTTGCATCAATTTCTGCTTGCGGTATTTTCCAGATCCAAGCATCATTTTGAGAAGGTCGCTCCTGAAAAAATCCATTCTGATACAATACTTTAGCCGCTCCAGAATTACTTTGATCTAAAGGCTCATCCCATCTAATATGATCATGAAAACTAAAGCCTTCTCCCCATAACTCGACTCTTCTCTGAAATTTTATTTGCTCTATTAATTCTTCTTGTGTCGCAAATTGAGATGCATCAAAAGCTGAGTCTCTTGATTCACCAAATTCTTGTAACAACTCTTGAGCTTCACTAATTGCATTCATCATGGCAAGCGACTCAATTTCTATGAGATACATTTCTGAAGACCTCATATATATAACGTCATCAGGGTCGATTGTCCCAGGATTTTTCTGCAAAAACTTAACAGTCATATATGGATGAGTATTATGACCAGAAGTCATACCATATTTAGAAATCACTTCAGACCAAGCATCCCAAAACTCGTCCTCAGAGTCGTAGTTAGGATCAGATTCATAACTTCCTCCCTCTCCATTAGAAGCAGATGGATTGGTATTGGGTGCCAAAGGCAGCCACGCTTCATTTCTAAAATCTGTTTCTGGGATCATATCATAAAGTTCACTACTAATAATCTTTGGATTACTTCTATTTTGACTTCCGTTAAAAGTTGGAGATATATAATAAAAGTAAGATTGATAATAATTTGTTTCACTATCTATCACTCTTCCTCCCCATATAACTTCAGGTAAATCATATGTATTAAATCCAGATAGCCATTGTGATTCATTCAACAAAGGAAAACCCTCTCTAGCTAGTGCGGCAGACTCTGCAGCAGTTTGCCAATCCCCCTTAGACAATGCTATTCTTGCTTTGATACCATACGCAGCATTTAGCGAGATATGAGATTTATTGACTGGACTACCAGCATTTTCAAGATAACTAATAGCTTCATCGATATCATTTTCCATCTGATCATAAACTTCTTCTACTGTTGATCGCGGCGCACTTTCATAGGGTGCTTCAGTAGAAAAAACAATAGGCACTCCTAAATCTGTGGAAGGATTTCCAATAGTATATCCTTTAGCAAAAGTTGTAACAAGTTTATGATAAGCCCATGCCCTATAAGCATGCGCCTGACCTAGAATATTATTTAATTGTGGACTTACAGCAAAGTCCCCATCAGAAATTGCGTTAATTATAGAATTTGAACTGGCTATAAAGTGATAACGCTGATACCAAAAATTGTAAACTGTAGTATAAGTAGGGTTTGTATGGGTTAACCACTGTAAATCTGATGTCATCCAACCATTTCCTGGTGAAGAGTGAATTATACTCCCTCCCATAGCATCCAAAGCAGGTATAAAATGACTTTCACCACTTCTACTTGATGAAGATCCAGGTAACTGAGCTTGTGAATAAACTTGTCTATGCAAACCGTTTAAGATCAGCATCATATTTTCTGGACTAGATAAAGCAGCTTCTGCTGAAATCGCATCTGTTGGAACGTTATCTAGAAAATCTTCTGAACAGCTAAAACTAATCAACGCGACTAGAATTAAACTTAAAGGAAAACGGAATTTATTAAATATTTTCATTGTAATAGTTTTTTTATTTAAAACGAAATGTTCACACCAGCTGAAACTATTCTACTTGGATTATAATCATTTCCTCCAGGTGTCCCCTGTAAGTTGTACTGAGGGTTTAGTCCTTTTCTCTCTGATATCAGAAATAGATTTTCTGCTGAAACAAATAAGCGTAAACTTGACATACCCATATCATTTATCATATCATTATTAAAGTTATAAGATAAATTCACATTCCTTAATGAGAAAAATGAAGCATCTGTTAGCCATCTTGAAGACAAAGAGGGGGCTAAATTAGGATTACCATTTTCTAGTCTAGGAACATTAGTCTGGTCACCAGGTTTTTTCCATGCGTTTAAAGCATCTGGGTGTAATGATTCTCCATAAGAACCTTCATGCATCATAGCAGCATATCCATAATCTAAAATTTCACCTCCTAATTGGTAGGTAAACAAGAAACTTAAACTGAAAACTTTGTAACTAAATTGATTCCTTATAGACCCAACTAAATCAGGAACAGCCGTAGCACCAACATACGTTCTATTAGCTTCAGTAGGATCTGTTAAGGTAACATGCTCACCCTCTTCATTAATCACAGGAACATTTTCTCCTGTTTCAGTATCTTCTTCATAAGCATAATAAAGCGCATCTCCATTTTCAGAATCTACACCTGCATAATCGTATAAAAAGTAATCGTATATAGATCTTCCTTCAATCCATCTTTTAGATCCTGTAACAAAGGGGTCTGGCAAAAAGGTAATTTTATTATTGTTAGTAGAAAATTGTAATCCTAAATTCCATTTAAAATTATTTCCATCAACAATAATTCCATTCAAACCTAATTCTAATCCTTCGTTATACATATCACCAATATTGGCAGGACCTTCATTCAATCCCATAGATATAGGCAAAGGAACATTATATAATAGATCTGAAGAATTTCGTTTATAATATTCCAAAGAACCACTTAACCTATAATCAAATAAATCAAACTCTATTGCTATATCCCAACTTTCTACGGTTTCCCAAGTTAATGCACTGTTTCCTAAATCAGACCAGAAGATTCCAGGATTACCTGCATTTGGCAATAATGAATACCTTGGTTGGGAAATATAATAATCGTTTAAATCATCATTACCCACTTCTCCGTAAGATGCTCTAAGCTTTAAGTTATTCACGAAGTGAACATTAGACATAAAGTTTTCTTGATTAACTCTCCATGCCCCACCGATAGAGTAGAAATTACCCCATCTCACATCTTTATCAAAAACAGAAGAGCCATCTCTTCGCACTGATCCACTTAAATAATATTTTTCTTTAAAATTATAATTTAGTCTTGAAAAGTATCCTTCTAAAGTTTTATCTGAAGTATATCCGTCTAATGATGCAATAGTAGAAAAATTATCAAACTCATATATCCCCTCAGCAGTTTGTGTATTTTTAAAACCAAAAACCTGTGAAAAAGTACGATCAAAACTTTCGTGCCCTAAGGTTAAGTCAAAACTATGATCCCCTACAGATTTATTATAATTCAAAATTTGATTAAAATTTTCTACAATTCTTCTAAATCTTGTTTCTCTATACCTACCAGCAGGTTGACCGTCACCAACTAAATTATTTTCATATCTTTTATTAATATAATCATTAACATCTTGACCATATAATAAATTCAACTTCAACCCATCAACAATCTGAAAACCAGCATTCAAACGAATTCCGTAATTATTAGTCTCAGTTTTATCATTGTTAAGTAAAACTTCTTCGATGGCATGCCTACCAACATTTGTAGGTCTAGATTGAATTCCAAAGTCTGGATACCCTTCTCCTCTATCATACTGTAAATTACCAGCAGCGTCCCTTATGTAATCTCCTGTTTCAGGATCTACTATATAAACAGGATATATAGAGCCCATGTTTTTAGCAAATCCGAAAGGGTTTGCTATTGAACTACCTCTAGAGGAAGGACCATTAGAACTTGAAAGTGCCATATTAATATTACCGCCTAGAGTTAACCAATCTGTAGGAACAAAATCCCCTTTCAATCTTGCCGTGGTTCTTTCAAAATCACTGGTAACAACATAGCCTTCTTCCTTTAGATTAGAAACAGAAAAAAAGACATTATGATTTGCTCCTCCAACTGAAACATCTGCTGAATTAAAAAGCCTTTGACCAGTTCTCTCTAGGGCTCCATACCAATCCAGACCTTTAAATATAACTTCAGCATTCGGGTTTATCTGTCCATTTTCCTGAACAATTTGATCATTAGGCACGTTAAATGGATTATAACCTAAGCGATTAAAAATAGTTGCAGACGCTTCGGCTGCAGCGTTATCGACATCCAAAGAGTTCTTATAACTTTGCCACATAAGTTCATAATATTCTTGTGGATTAACATTGTCATAAAGAGGTATTGCTCTATTTATAACACCAACTTGAGAATCTATATTAACCCTTAGATCCTGTTTACCTTTTCCACTTTTAGTAGTAATCAAAACAACACCGTTAGCAGCCCTAGAACCATATAGAGAAGTTGAAGCTGCATCTTTCAAAACAGTCATTGACTTTATATCATTCTGATTAATAGCATTTAATGCTCCTTCAAATTGAACACCATCTACAATAATTAATGGATCTGTATCACCATTCAAGGTTCCTACCCCCCGAATGACAATGCTTGGTGAAGATCCAGGTTGACCGGAAGCAGATAAAAATTGTACCCCGGTGGAATTACCTTCAATAGCAGATAAAGGAGAAGTTAGAGACCTTTGTTCTAATTGCTCAGCTTGAATTGTACTTGCTGATCCTGTAAAAGATTCTTTTGTTGTCGTACCGTATGCTACTACAAGTACTTCGTCTAACGCAGCTGAATCTGTTTTAAGGGTTAAATTGTATACATCCTCTGCTCCCACTACGGTCTTTTGAGTTACAAAACCTACATAACTAAAAACTAGAGTAGCTCCCGGCTCTACGGTAATAGTGTAATCACCGTCAAAATCTGTTTGTGTACCATTAGAAGTTCCTTCTTCAATAACATTAACACCTGGTAAAGGAAGACCATTTTCATCCAGAATTTTACCAGCTACTGTTTTTTTTTGTGCATAAATTATTTGCACAACCAACACCATAAAGAGTGTAAATAATAAACGTAATTTTTTTTTCATTGTTTAATAATTAAATTAGCCTTGACCGCAAAAATGTCAATTAATCTACTCTTAACAAAATCTTAAAACTTGCACTCTGGATAATCCTTAAGCTTAATAGTTACTAATGCAAAGAGAAAAAAAGAAACTACTCAAAATATACCTGATATTTTATTGATGTGTTATTATTGATTCTACATAAAGTAGAAATTTATCAAAATATGAATTCTTTTATTTTTAGCATTTTTTTCAAAAATTGGACAATGAAGAGGATATTATATCAGGATAGCGATAGATCCAAAACCATTTAAAAAAATACCTTATGAATGTATTGTAAAAGGTGATGATAAATATTTGAGTATAGCTACTGCTTCGATTTTAGCCAAAACCTATCGAGATGAATATATGGAGATTATTCATGAGGAGTATCCCATATATAATTGGAAAAAGAATAAGGGCTACCCTACAAAAGAACATCGGGAAGCCATCAGAAAATACGGAATTACAAAATACCACCGGAAAAGTTTTAAACTTTTACCAGAGCAGTTGGAATTAGAATTAATAAAAAGGAGATAGTAAAAAACATCTCCTTTTTTATAATTATCTATAACCTAAGACCCATAACCAGGGTTTTGAGTTAACAATGAATTTACATCCATTTCTCTTTGTGGAATAGGAAATAATAATGAATTGTCATCATATGGAATATCTCCAACATCTTCCATAGTTCGTTTTAGATCGTGAATTAGAAATCCTTCAAATGCTAATTCCAGTTGTCTCTCTAACATAATATCATCCAAACTAACAGAAGTTAAAACATCTGCATTAGAACGTTCTCTAATCCTATTAATATCCTCCACCGGAGTCGCTCCAACAGCACTTCCTAAACGCAAGTTTGCCTCAGCTCTTATCAAATACATTTCTGCTAACCTAAGAAGCATTACATTTCCAAATTGGTTTGTATACTTAGCAGTTAAGCGATCTTCACTTTGAGCACTAGCATAGAAAAACTCACTACGAACGTCATCTTCAGAATCAAACATCGCAACATATCCATCATTAATACTAATATCATTTCCACGTCCTCCATTTGCCTGATCTGCGTAATGTGTAATCAGGTTATTAGAACCATCTTGAGTTGTTACCTGAAAAGCAAAAATAGTTTCAGAACCATCTGTATCATTATTAAAAATATCTGCATATGTACCTGCCAAACTATAGCTGCTATTTTCAATCACATCATTTGCAGATGCTAAAGCAGAGGAATAATCACCTTGCTGCAAATAAACTCTGGCTAATAGTGCCTGAGCTGCATATCTCTCAGCAAATTCCTCATTATCCTCAGGAAGCAAATCATAAGCAGCCTGCAAATCTGTAATTACCTGAGTATAATTCTCTTCTACTGTAGATCTAGCAATTTCTAAATTACCAGAATAATCCTCAATGCCTTCTAACTCTAAAGGCACACCTAATTGATTATTTGACTGACCAGACATGTACTGTTGCCCAAACAATCTTGTTAAATCAAAATAAGTTAAACCTCTTAAAAATCTCGCCTGTCCCTCAATATTCGACTGATTTTCTTCATCTACCAAGTCGATATTATCTAAAACTAAATTTGTTTGATTTATTACATCATAACCATTTAACCACGTATCCCTAACATAAGAATTATCGACTAAAATATTCTTAGTATAAACCTGACGGATTGGTTGAAATGTACCATTCCATGAAACCTGATTTGTTGCGCCGTAGAGATCTGACAACATTTGAATATTTCCTCCATAAGAAGCAGATTGACCCGCTTCGGCATAAGCCCCGATTAGTAGATTTTCAACATTTTCGCCAGTAGACAAAGCCACATCCGTTGAAATAAACTGAGTAGGCTCTAAGTCCAGTTTATCCTCACAACTAGTTAAAGATATTCCTAAACCTAGCATTGATAAGATTAATTTATATCGTTTCATAATTTTTTAGAATTTAAGATTTACACCTAGAGAAAATGTTCTTGCCGCTGGCGCAGAATAAAAAGTTGTACCAGGCCCTTGACCTGCATCGCTTCTAGACTCAGGGTCATATCCTTCATAATCAGTAACAGTAAGAAGGTTTAAACCAGAAAAGTAAACACGAAGATTGTTCATCGATAACTTATCGGCAATACTTTCAGGGAAAGTATATCCTAAAGTTAAATTACGTAATCTTATAAAATCAGCATCTTCTAAATATCTTGTAGAATTAGCAACACCATTTCCTGCATATAGTCTAGCCTGTGGAACATCTGTGATATCTCCTGGTTGTTGCCATCTATTCATTTGGTCTGCGGTTTGGTTATCAAAATAATCTCCATTCGCTGACTGATAAACACCTCCACCGTTATAAAGGCTGGCTCCCCATTCCCCTTGAAAAGTAAAACTAAAATCTATTCCATGAAAATATAAATTACTAGTTAGACCACCAATCCATTCCGCATAAGGTGCACCAGCAACTACTCGATTAGCCTCATTGAAATTGGTCGTAGTTTCAGACCCTTTTCCATTTAAATAATATAACGCATCTCCATTTTCTGGATCTACTCCAGCATATTCAACAAGGTAAAATGAATTTAAAGACTCGCCTTCCCTCTGGATATTCTGTCCCGAAATTATATCAGCCCCATCGTTCGGTAGTCGCTTTACTTCATTTTTATTCTTAGCTATATTGAAGCTAGTAGAAAGAGTAAAATCTGCTTTCTGAATTATTTTTGTATTCAATACAAACTCTACCCCACTATTTTCCATTTCACCAATATTTCTTTGAATACTAGAAAATCCGGAAGTCCCAGGTAAAGGATTATCAAATAAAAGATCTTTAGAAACCTTTGAATAATAATCAATTTCTCCTGAGATTCTATTATTTAAAAACCCATACTCTACACCAATATCTGTTTGATTTACACTTTCCCATGACAATAGAAAGTTTGCGGGTTGATCTGGATAAATTCCTGGTCTTTGATTATACGAAGTTCCTCCGTAAAGTCCTAAAGCAGCGTAATCACCGATTTGCGCATTACCCGTTTGTCCCCAGCTCGCTCTTAATTTAAGGAATGATAACCAGTCTGCCTCGCTTAAAAAATTCTCTTCACTTAGAATCCATCCACCTGATATCGCAGAAAAAGTACCAAATTGGGTATCCCTACCAAATCTAGACGATCCATCCCTACGAACACTCGCTTTAAACAAATATTTACCATCTAATGCATAAGTACCTCTTGCAAAATATGAAAGAAATCGGTTACCATTAGTAATTCCATTACCTGCTGAGATTTCAGCAGCACTGTTTATGGTTTGGAAATCATCTGTTGGAAACTGAATACCAGTTACACTCTGGAATCTTCTATGCGTATTGTTGTATTCCATACCAGCTACAACTTCAACGTCATGAATTTCGTCAAAAACCTGAGAGTATGTAAAATAGTTACTACTAACATAGGACTCGGTTCCTACACTAGAAGCATAAGCCTCCCCATTTGTTGATTGAAACGGAGCTAAACTTCCTGTAAAACTATCCTCAGTCTGGTAGAATAAATCGTAACCAAAATCGGTATTAAATTTTAAAGAAGGTAAGAACTTATATTCAGCAAAAGCTCTACCGGTAACACGTCTAATTACCGTATTGTAAAATGCGTGTTTATCCTGTAAAAGAAAGTTAGCGTATAAAGTATTTGGGTTTGGCTCTCCGTTTTCTAAATATGCTGGTGAAAGCGGACTTTGTGCAACACCTTGTACAGGGTTTACAAATGCATTATCATTTGCTATACGATCGATATTAGTTCTAGAAAAACTAACATTCATACCTGCATTAAACTTATCTGAAAACTGGTGTGAAACATTTGCACGTGCAGTAATCCTGTCTAAGTTATTTCCTCTAATAATACCTTCTGTATCATTATAAGCTCCAGAAAAGAAATAAGAGGTTCTTTCATCTCCTCCAGACGCAGAAAAATCAGCGTTTTGAGTATAACCTGTTCTAAATATTTCGTCCTGCCAATCAGTATCTATCTCACGATTTCTCCAATCTGTACCCTGAGCTAAATAATCAAAAGTTCCTTCAGCTTCAGCTAAACCATCAGCCTCTCCATAGCTATTAATGGCAGCTTCAGTAAATAACTCGATATATTGATCTGCATTTAACCAATCTCTTCTATTTGCAGTTTCACTAATTCCATAAGAATAATTAACAGCAAAAGTACCTTTGTTATTACCTCCTTTTTTAGTGGTAATTATAACAACACCATTCGCCCCTCGAGATCCGTATACTGCAGCAGCTGAGGCATCTTTAAGAATATCTATAGACTCGATCTCGTTAGAACTTAACGTAAGTAATGGGTTTGTAGGAGCTCCGTTATTGGACTCGTTGTTATTAATCAGTGGCACACCATCCAAAACATATAATGGCTCTGATCCTGCTCCCACACTTGCAATACCACGAATACGAATATTAATTCCACCTTCTACTTTACCGTTGGTTTGAGTAACCTGTACCCCGGCAGCTTTACCAGATAAGGAGCTTTGAAGACTTGGAGTTGGAACCTCCGCAATGTCTTCTGAAGTTAACTTTGCAACATTATCAGTCAATTGACGCTTACTTTGCGTACCATAACCAACCACAACCACCTCATCTAACTGAGCGGCATCTTCACCTAAAATGATTGATAGATCTTGCATATCTGGACCAATTGTTACAGTTTGTGAAGTAAATCCCACATAACTAAACTCTAATACCTCACCAGTACTGGCAGCAATACTAAAATGACCATCAAAATCTGTTTGTACACCACGATTTGTGTTTTGTACAATAACATTTACCCCTGGAAGAGGCATTCCTTGATCATCAACAATAGTCCCATTTATCATTCTTTCCTGTGCAAAAGCAAATTGAGTTGCTAAAGCAAAAAAGAACATCAAGACAACCTGTAAATTTTTCTTCATGTTATAATTATTGAGTTAAGTTTCCAAAAATCAACATTGAAAACTCAATAAAAAAACTTGAAATCTTAAATTACTGAAATTGAGATCAGAATTCATGATATACAAAAAAAAGAGCAATTATTTTAAAAATATAAAATTTAAAACTACTCTTTTTCAATATTTTTTAATAACAACTTCCCTGATACACTTAAACACCTAATAATCAATATTAAACAAAATTTTAAAATGCTCTAAAAACCTCTTCTTCACCTCTTCTATATCAACTGTGGTCTTACCCAACTCCACATTTAAAGAAGTAACCGCTTTTTCTTTAATTCCGCAGGGAACAATATTATCAAAGTACCCTAAATCTGCATTTACATTTAAAGCCAAACCATGCATAGTTACCCACCGGCTAGCGCGAACACCCATGGCACAGATTTTTCTGGCAAACGGAGTTCCTACATCCAACCAAACTCCAGTCTCCCCTTCACTACGTCCAGCCTTGATTCCAAAGTCTTGCAATACCAGGATGACAGCCTCTTCTAAAAGCCTTAAATATTTATGAATATCGGTAAAAAAATTATCCAAGTCTAAAATTGGATAAATTACCATTTGACCAGGCCCGTGATAGGTTATATCCCCCCCTCTATTGATTTTGTAAAAAGAAGCACCCTTTTCCTCTAGCTGCTTTTCATTAATCAAAAGGTTAGATATATCACCACTTTTACCCAAAGTATATACATGTGGATGCTCTACTGAAAGTAGATAATTGGGAGTTTCTCTTTTAGTATTTTCTCTCCTGTTCTTTACTTTCAAATCAAGAATCTCTTTGAAAAGCCGTTCCTGCTCGTCCCAGGTTTCTTTATAGTCTTTTAGTCCTAAATCTCTTACTTCTATTTTCTTATTTTGCACCTTTAGCATCATTTATTAGGATTATTTAAAATTATAAGTGCGGCAATTACGCCCGGGATCCAGCCGAGTAGAGTTAAAAGAAACACGATTAATATAGATCCACATCCTTTATCGAATACGGCTAAAGGCGGAAAAAAAATTGATAAAATAACTCGCCATATACTCATAATTTTAATATTATCTAAAACAAAAAACAAAGATAGAATTTCTGTTTCAGATTCATAGCTAAACTTATAATAGAACATTGGTTGGTACTCTGATTGTCATTATATTTGCAGTTCTTCTAAAAAAGAAGAGGCTAAAATTTAAAATTACATCATGCAGCTATCTGAACAGGAAGTTATACGGAGAGAAAAACTGGCTACATTAAGAGAAAAAGGTATTAATCCTTATCCAGCCGACTTATTTCCATTAGATCACACTTCTGCCGATATTAAGACAAATTTCGAAGAAGGTAAAAAAGTAGTTATCGCGGGACGCCTTATGTCCCGAAGAATTCAGGGTAAAGCTTCTTTTGCCGAATTACAGGATTCTAAAGGTAAAATTCAGGTTTACTTTAACCGTGACGAAATTTGTACCGACGAAGATAAAAGCAAGTACAATGATGTATATAAAAAGCTGCTGGATATTGGAGACTTTATTGGTATCCAGGGAGAATTATTTAAAACACAGGTAGGTGAAATGACCGTGATGGTCAAGGATTTTGAACTTCTAAGTAAATCTATCCGCCCATTACCATTACCAAAAACCGATAAAGAAGGAAATACTTACGACGGTTTTACCGATCCCGAGCATCGTTACCGCCAACGTTATGCCGATCTTGCCGTTAATCCAAAAGTGAAAGAAATTTTTGTAAAGCGCACTAAACTCTTTAGTGCTATGCGTAATTTCTTTAACGAAGCGGGATATTTTGAAGTTGAAACCCCAATTCTTCAATCTATACCCGGGGGAGCAGCTGCACGCCCTTTCATAACACATCACAATGCCCTTGACATTCCATTATACTTAAGAATTGCTAACGAACTTTACCTAAAGCGATTGATTGTTGGTGGTTTCGACGGAGTCTACGAATTCTCTAAAAACTTCAGAAATGAAGGAATGGATAGAACTCACAATCCAGAATTTACCGCTATGGAAATTTATGTAGCCTACAAAGACTACAACTGGATGATGGATTTTACTGAAAAACTGTTGGAACATTGCGCCATGGCGGTTAATGGCACTACAGAAGCCACCTTCGGAAAGCATCAAGTAGATTTTAAAGCACCGTATAAGCGGGTAACCATGACAGATGCGATTATCGAATTTACGGGATTCGATATTACCGGTAAATCTGAAGCAGAATTATTTGAGGCTGCAAAAAGCATGGGTATTGAAGTTGATAAAACCATGGGTAAAGGAAAACTTATCGACGAGATCTTTGGTGAAAAATGTGAAGGTAATTATATCCAACCCACCTTTATTACCGATTATCCAAAAGAGATGAGTCCGCTTTGTAAAACACATCGTGAAAACCCGGAATTAACCGAGCGTTTCGAGCTGATGGTTTGTGGTAAAGAAATTGCCAACGCATACTCAGAGCTTAACGATCCTATCGATCAGCGCGAAAGATTTGAAGAACAATTACGATTGGCTGAAAAAGGAGATGATGAAGCGACCGAGTTTATCGATCAGGATTTTCTGCGAGCTTTGGAGTATGGTATGCCTCCTACATCTGGATTAGGAATTGGAATGGATCGTCTAGTTATGTTCCTAACAAATAATCAATCTATTCAGGAAGTATTATTCTTCCCGCAAATGAAACCAGAGAAAAAACAGGTAGAGCTTACCGAAGAAGAAAAAGCGGTGTACCAATTACTTAAAGATGATCAAAACCATGATATGAACCTTATTAAGGAGAAATCTGGTTTAAGTAATAAAAAATGGGATAAAGCTCTAAAATCATTAAGAAAGCATAAAATGATAGATGTTTTTAAAGAAGGGAATGATATGAAGATAAGCGTTGCATAAACAATCATTTAAAGTTAATATTTTTAAAAGGTCACTATCAAAAGTGACCTTTTTTGATTGTATAAGCTTGGTAAGCCTCTTAAAATTTAGATTTTTATTAACTTCACTTAAACCTTTTTAAGATTTTATAGTCAAATAAATGATTTTGGATAACGCAGTTCTTAAAAAATACAATCCAAATTCAGCTAAAAAATTAAATAAACCTTATGACAAACAAACTACCAATTAGAATTTGTGCAGTAGGGCTTTCTTTTTTAATGGCTTCTTGTGCCGTTTTTCAGAAAAACAAAAAAGCTCAACCCACCAATGCTCAAAAAGAAGAATCAAAAGACGGTTTAAAACCTTATGCTAAAGTCATCACCAAAGATGCAAAATCAGATGAAGGTCTTTTTACCGTTCACAAAGTAAAAAACAAGTATTATTACGAAATTCCGGATAGCCTTTTTAATCGTGAAATGCTTACCGTAACCAGAATTGCCAAAACAGCTTCAGGTATTGGCTTTGGGGGCGGTAAACAAAACACTCAGGTTCATCGCTGGCAAAAGAAAGGCGATCAGGTATTACTACGGGTAGTATCTTACGATATTTATGCTGCCGATTCGCTTCCTGTTCACGAGGCAGTGGTAAATTCTAACTTCGAGCCTATTTTAAGTTCTTTTGATATAGAAACGGTTGGTAAAGATTCTATCAACAAATCAACGATTATAGAGGTGACAGATCTTTATAAAAAAGATGTTCAGGCGCTGGGATTAGGCGATCGTTATCGCAAACAATACAAAGTATCCAGATTAGACGATAGCCGTTCTTTTATTGATACTATTAGAAGTTACCCTGAAAATATTGAAGTTAGACACATAAAGACCTATAACGCCGGCGACCCACCTTCTAATTCAACTACCGGGTCTATCTCTTTAGAATTTAGTAACTCTATGATTCTTTTACCTAAAGAACCCATGGAGCGTCGCTATTTTGATGAGCGAGTAGGATGGTTTACAACTAGCCAAACCGATTATGGCTTGGACGCTCAGAAAAGTAAAACTGTCGAGTATCTTGACCGTTGGAGATTAGAAGTGAAGGATGAAGACATGGAAAAATTTAAAAACGGTGAATTGGTAGAACCAAAAAAACAAATCGTTTATTATATAGACCGTGCTACCCCTAAAAAATGGGTGCCTTACATCAAGCAAGGAATAGAAGATTGGCAGGTAGCTTTTGAAGCTGCAGGTTTCAAAAATGCCATTATCGCTAAGGAAGCGCCAACTCCAGAAGAAGATCCAGATTGGAGTCCAGAAGATGTACGCTATTCTACTGTTCGTTACCTGGCTTCCCCAATCCCCAATGCAAACGGGCCTCACGTAAGTGATCCTCGTTCAGGAGAAATCTTAGAGTCAGATATTAACTGGTATCATAATGTGATGACTTTACTTAGAAACTGGTATTTTGTGCAAACAGCTGCAATTAATGAAGACGCACGTGGTGTAGCATTTAAAGATGAGATCATGGGACGTTTAATACGTTTTGTTTCTTCTCACGAAGTTGGTCATACCTTGGGTCTTCCTCACAATATGGGTAGTAGCCCGGCTTACGCAGTAGAAGACTTGCGCGATCCCGAATTTACTGCTAAATACGGTACCGCTCCATCAATTATGGATTACGCTCGTTTTAATTATGTAGCGCAACCGGGCGATGGGGATGTAGCTTTAATGCCAAACATAGGGCCATATGATAAATATGCCATCATGTGGGGCTATAAACCAATTCCTGGAAAAGAAGGAAAAGAAGAAAAACCCGTTTTAGACGAATGGATTTTAGAACACGCCGGTGATCCTTTATATCGCTTCGGAAGTCAGCAAAGTGGCGGTGTAATCGACCCTTCCTCACAAACGGAAGATCTTGGTGACGATGCTATGCTCGCCAGTGAATACGGAATCAAAAACCTGAAGCGTATTGTTCCTAAATTAATCGAATGGACCGCTGAAGACGGTAAAAACTACGAAGATCTTGACGATCTTTACGGCCAGGTGCTTGCACAGCTTAACCGCTATATGGGGCATGTTACTGCTAATATTGGTGGAGTATATGAAAACTCTAAAACCTATGATCAGGAAGGCGCCGTTTATACTCATGTTGATAAAGAAAAACAGGAAAGAGCCATGGACTTTTTACAGGAACAATTGTTTGAAACTCCTGATTGGTTAATTAACCAGGATATCTTTAATAAAATCGAATTCGACGGAAATATCGAAAGAATTCGAAGCATGCAAAGCAGTGCGCTTTCGAATATTCTTGATTTTGGAAGGATGCAACGTTTACTTGAGAATGAAGAAATTAATGGAAAAGAGGCCTATACGCTTCTGGATATGATGGACGAGTTACGTAAAGGCATATGGAGCGAACTAAATTCAGGTCAAAAAATTGACAGATACCGCAGAAACCTTCAAAGAGCCTATATCGATCGTATGGCATATTTAATGACAGAAGATCAAACTGCAATTCCTAGTGCTTACCGCCGTTGGATTAGTAGAACCAATGTAAATGTCGCACAAAGTGATATTCGCCCAATCGTAAGAGGAGAATTGCAAACCTTACAACGACAAATAAGAAATTCTATGTATCGGTCAGGAGACACTTTAACAAGATACCACCTTCAGGATGCATTAGAAAGAATAGATCAAATTCTTAATCCTAACGACTAAGTCTATCCCAATAGACCTAATTTGATTTATTAATTTGAGAACCTGCCTCCCCCCACGAGGCAGGTTTTTTATTTTTAATTAATTATTATAAATAAAACTTTAAACCTTTCTTGTTTTTAACAGTCCTATTATAGAATTCACTTTAAATTTCGTCCTTATGAAAAATTTATGTATTATTATAATGGTGCTTATTGGAGTATCTTCTTTTGCTCAGCAAAAAGAAAATCATAAAAAGCTAATGAAGGAACGTGCAGGAATGAATATGACTGCTGAAGAAAAAGCGATACTGAAGTCTAAGCAATTAACTTTAGCTTTAGATCTTACTGAAAGACAACAGGAAGAATTTCAGAAATTATACGTTGATCGCGCTGAGGATAAAGTCAAAAGGCGTAAGGAAATGAAAGAAGCTGTTGAAGATAGCAAGTTAAAAGCAGAAGCTTTCGAAAAAATGAATACCCGATTAGATAAAGAAATCGCCTTTCAGCAATCTATTCAGAAAATTCTAAACAAAGAGCAATACATGCTTTGGAAAGACTCACAAAGAGCTGAAAAAAGAAATCGAATGATGGCCTTTAAAGGTCACCGCAAAGATTTTAGAAGCAAAAATAAAAACCCCAAATAAATTTCAATTAATAATTGTTCAATTGCAAGAAAAGAGAAGCCAAAAGCTTCTCTTTTTATTTTTATCACTGCATAAAATATTTAACGATCATCCCCCCAGCAAGCCAAACATAGCATACAAAGGCAATATACTTCAGGCCTTTTTCCATCAATTTACTTTTTGGAGCCATTTCTTTCATCTGCATCACATCGGTTCTTTTAAAAAACCCTAAATAAATCAAATATCCTGAACCTAACAGAAAAGCAATATTTAAAAAAAAGGTATAATCTATTTTAAAGAAGCTTTGATCCTGAACCTTAACACTAGATGGATCTGGTATCAAATCCAAACTCAAAAATCCATAATGCAATAATAAAGAGGCCCCTACCAAAGAAATGAATAAAAGCATCAAAATGAAAAACGACATTTTCCAACCATAATATTTGGCGTTAATTCGAAGCACAGGAAAAACCACCAGATCGCTAAAGATAAAAGCGATCACTCCGGCGAAACTTACGCCTTTACCAAATAATAAAGCTGCCAACGGTATATTTCCCATCGATCCAATAAATGTGATAAATGCCACTAGCGGTCCAACGGTAATATGTTCAAAAATCGTAAAAAATGAAAAATCAGTATTACCTTGCCCGCTATTAATGAACAACGTCTGGAAAAAGGAATCTGGAATAAAAGCAGCTACAATTCCTGCGATGGTAAAACCAAGTGTAACGTCTTTCCAAACCATTTTCCATTCCATCCCGTATTGCTGGGAAACTTTTGCCCAGCTCTTTTCGGTTTTAATTCTTTCCTTCCAGGATTTCTGGTTGTTCACATCATCATCTTCATTATCCTGAAGACGTTCCCTGGCTTTTTTAATAAGTCCTTTTGGATGAAATAACCTAATAAGCAACCAACTAATCAAGATCAGTAAAATTCCGCCTAAATATTCTCCTACTACAAATTGCCAGCCTAAAAATATAGAAATGATTATCCCAAGTTCAATTACCAAATTGGTTGAAGCCAGTAAAAACGCAATACTGGCAACAAAGCTTGCCCCTTTTTTAAATAAACTTTTGGTAGAAGCCAATGCCGCAAAACTACAAGAGCTACTAATGAAGCCAAAGAATGTTCCAAGTAACACCCCTTTAGATTCGTTTTTACCCATTGTTTTTTGCATTCGCTTTTCTGTCACAAAAACCTGAATGCAACTACTTATCACATATCCCAAAGCAAAGGCCCACAAAGCCATCCAGAAAAACCCCAGACTGGTATTTGCGGCTTCCCCCCATTTATTTAAAAAGTCATCCATGAATCTTGGTTTTAGTCAATATATTTAGCATCAAAAAGAGGTTTAAGAAAGTCTTGCTGCCCGCAACCTTAATGCATTGGCAATCACAGAAACCGAACTGAAACTCATTGCCAAAGCCGCAATCATTGGTGATAATAAAATTCCGAAAAAAGGATATAAAACACCCGCTGCAATTGGCACCCCAATACTATTATAGATCAAAGCAAAAAACAGATTTTGTTTAATATTAGCCATCACTTTATCACTTAGTTTTCTTGCTTTTAGTACCGCTTTTAAATCACCTTTTACCAGTGTAATTTCAGCACTTTCTATGGCAACATCGGTTCCTGTCCCCATAGCGATCCCAATATCAGCTTTAGCCAATGCCGGCGCATCGTTAATTCCGTCTCCGGCTGCAGCTACTTTTCTACCTTGTTGCTGAAGCTTTTCTACCTCACGCATTTTATCCTGCGGTAACATTCCTGCTTTAAAAGCAATTCCCATTTCATCTGCAACAGCTTTAGCAGTTCGCTCGTTATCACCGGTAAGCATAATTACCTCAACACCATCTTCTATCAACTTGGTAAGCGCCTCTTTGCTGGTTTTCTTCACAGGATCTGAAATCACAACAAAACCCTCAACCTTACCAGCTACACTTAAATAAGAAACGGTTTTTCCTTGTTGCTGAAATTGTTCAATTTCGCGATCAATCTTTCCTGAAGAATTAATCCCTTTTTCATCTAAAAGCGCCTTATTTCCCAGCGCTAATTTTTTCTGCTGAAGTTCACCAACAACACCTTTTCCGGTAACCGAATCGAAATTTGAAGCTTGTTCAATTTCAATTTCGCGCATCTTCGCATATTTGATCGTGGCAGTAGCTAGTGGATGTTCACTATGCGTATTTAAAGCAGCTACAAATCCTGCAATATCACTTTCACTGTATCCTCCAACACTTACTATCTTTTCCACAGAAGGTTTTCCTTCAGTAATGGTTCCCGTTTTATCGATGATTAAGGTGTCTATCTGATTCATTAACTCCAAAGCCTGCGCATTTTTAATCAGAACTCCATTTTGAGCACCTTTCCCGACACCAACCATTACCGACATTGGGGTAGCCAAGCCAAGTGCACAGGGACAAGCTATAATCAGTACTGCGATAGCATTCACAAAAGCATAAACATAAGATGGTGACGGACCAAAAATAGCCCAAACCACAAAAGTGATGACAGAAATAAGCACCACAATCGGCACAAAATAGCCAGAAATTTTATCGGCTAAACGCTGAATTGGGGCCTGAGATCTACTGGCATCATTTACCATCTGGATAATTTGCGAGAGCAAAGTTTCATCTCCAACTTGCTGGGCAACCATGGTAAAAGAAGAATTTCCGTTTATGGTTCCTGAAGTTACTTTATCATCAGTCGATTTCTCTACAGGAACAGGTTCTCCCGTAATCATACTTTCATCGATTGATGACTTTCCTTCTTTTATAATTCCATCCACCGGAATTTTTTCTCCGGGTTTTACTTTTAAAATATCGCCTTCTTCGATCTCATCGATTTTAACTACTTCTTCTTTTCCATCTTTAATTCGAGTAGCTTTATTAGGTGCCAGTTTCAGTAATTCTTTTATAGCCGAATTGGTGCGATCGTGGGCTCTGGCCTCTAACATTTGTCCAAGCAACACTAGGGTTAATATTACTGTAGCAGCTTCAAAATAAACATGTACTGTTCCTGCTTCGGTTTTAAATTGATCGGGGAATACCCCTGGAAAAAGCAACCCCAGAACACTGAAAACCCACGCTACTCCGGCTCCAATACCTATTAAGGTAAACATGTTTAAATTCCAGTTCACTACAGATTTCCAGGCACGTTCAAAAAACATCCAGGCGGTATAGAAAACAACCGGAATAGACAATACAAACTGCCCCCAATTCCAATATTCCAAATCCATTATTTTGTAAAGTGGATTATTGTTTAGCATATCAGACATCGCAATCAAAAATACCGGCAAGGTAAAGACCAGAGAGAGCCATAACTTTTTACGCAATTTCAGATAAGTAGAGTTTTGTGCATCTGGCTCAGGATTTTTAGACACCAGATCCATCCCGCAAATTGGACAGTCCCCGGGCTTATCTTCTTCGATCTCAGGATGCATTGGGCAGGTGTAGGTGATACTCGAAGCACTTAAACTTTGCTCCTGCACCAAATCCATTCCGCATACCGGGCAATCTCCCGGCGCGTCATATATTTTATCCCCTTCGCAATGCATTGGGCAATACCATTTACCATTGCCTTTTGTCTTGGACTTTTTTTTATTTTTACTTTTCTCTGTATGATGATACTGATGACCGGCCGGATGAATTTCATAACCTCCTCCATTATTTTTTAAGGCTTGCTGAAATTCTGCAATCTCGATATGCTGATGCATACTGATGGTTGCTTCGGCTTTTTCAAGATTTACCTCAGCTTTGGCGACCCCACCAATTTCATTTAAAGTTTTTTCGACATGAGATCTACAACCATTGCAACTCATACCGCTTATATGATACTTGTGAGTCATCAATTTTTCTTCAGCAGCTGAAGTATTTTCTGAAGGCATCGATATTTGATAATTTCCACCGGCATTTTTTAAAGCTTGCTGAAATTCTTCAATTTCGATATGCTTTTGCATAGCTACTTCAGCACTTCCTCTTTCAAGGTCTACCTCTACTTGTTCTACTCCAGGGATATTTTCAAGCGCTTTAGTAACATGGGATTTGCAGCCCTGGCAACTCATTCCACTAATATTGTATTTATGCTTCATCATAAGAAAGATACCTAAAACCTATAGAGTCAGGTTTTAGGCGTAGTATTTAATTCAGTTTTTAAGCTAGATAAGAATTACATGCTTCTACACAGGTTTCACATGCGGTTGCACAATCCTGGCAATGCTTATGCTCATGCTTTTTACATTCATCTGCACATTCCTGGCAAATCGTAATACAATATTTTACAAAATCGGTAATATTGGCGCCCTCAATAACTGCTACATTAGCTAAAGCATTACAAACTTCGGCACACACTCTATCAGTCCTTATACAGTTCTGCATCATAACGATATTATCTGTCGATAAGCAGGCATCTGCACAATAATTACAATGATTTACGCAATTTGCCAGGGCATTCACTAATTTCTCACTTCTCATCATTTTTGATTTTTTTGGTTCATAATCAAAATTAACCGAGAAACAGCAGAAGTACTTTTAAAATTATGGTAAGTTATTTCAGTTTTATAAAAGCTTAAACATGATCCAAACCTTTACGATCTTTTATTTGCATTTTTTTATATTCTGAAGGTGTGATCCCAGTTTGTTTTTTAAAGGATGTCGATAAATAAGCCGCTGTTGAAAAACCAAGTTGATAAGCTATTTCAGCAATACTAAGTTCATCATACTCTAAAAGCTCTTTGGCTTTTTCGATCTTCAGTTTATTAAAATACGACTGAATGCTCTGTCCCTCTTCCGCAGTAAACAGGTTAGTGATGTGGCTATATTCGTAATGCAATTCAGCACTTAAAATTTCAGAGAGTTTTTTCTGATCGGTGCTATTAGAAACCTCATCAATTAATATCGATTTTATATGATTTACGATACGTTTATTTTTAGCTTCTATAAGCGCGAAACCTACCTTCTCCAATTCCAACTTAAAGGCGGTATATTCCTCTGTAGAAAGATCTTTTAGTAGCGTTGCCTCTCCTAAACTCACATTTTTATACGGAATATTCAGTTTAGACAGAATACCTTCTACCGTCGCGATACATCGGCCACAAACCACATTTTTTATATGAACAATATTCTCTGTCAAAACTTTAATTTTAAATGATTCTCTCACCCAAATTATGGAAGAGAGAATCATATACCTTTTATTGAATGATTTTTTCTACCCTTCCGCAATGCAACATTTTATCCCCAAAATACGGATTATTAATGTCTTTAGAACTTGCAAACCAGTAATCTCCTTTTCCTTCAAAAGCCATTGGACAAAATTGCTTGTAAATCGCAGCAGAAGCAATTGCATTTTCTAACACAGGCTCCATATTATGCGTTAATTCTGAAAAAGCTTTACGCTGTGTTTCTATATCCAATGTATGTGAAATTTTAGTCGCTGCTTCTATAATATCATCTTCTCCATTTTCAGATAGTTTTTTAGCTGCCACTTGGGCTGCCTCAGCATCGCTAGCGACCAAAGCATTTTTCAAGTCTAAATAAGACTGGTAATTTGTCGCAACTTTTTCATCATTAAATTCAGCTCCGCTCATTTCCATTGGCGTCTCGTTATCCATTATTTCATCATGAGACACTTTCATTTCCTTATCCGAAGTTTCTGTAGAGGTTTCCTTGTTTTCCTTACAGCTAGTAAAGCTTATAATCCCTGCCGAAAAGGCGATAAAAAATAGATTTCTGTGTATACGTTTCATAGAATTTAGTTTAAAGTTTATAAAGTTTGGTATTTTTCAAGGTTGTATTTATATTTTTTTAGAGCTCTTTTTTTTTGCAAAATACAGCTGCTTTTAGTTTTCTTTTCTTTAAAGTTTATTTTAATTCTTATATGGTAAGCGATCTATTGTTTCGCCGCAACCTAGCATCTGCTCTCCAAAATATGGATTCTTAATATCTTTATTTTTACTTAACCATGTTGCGCCTTTGTTGTTATTTGCCATTGGACAGCGCTGAATATACATCTCTTCTATCTCATCGAAATTCGATACCAGCGCGATCATATTTTGCGAAAGTATAATAAACTCTTCTCGTTGCGCGGCAATGTCGTTGGAAGCACTTATCGCTTTAAATTTATTCTGAATAACTTTAAAATGAGATACCAACATTTGATTCAGTTCTGCTGTATCAGTATTGTTGATTTTGGTTGACGCTTTTTTCGCCGTCTGTTTTGCCAAAGTGGTATCACTAGCCACTAATGCATCTTTTAGATTTAAATAATCCTGAAGCATCGGTTTGAACGTCAACTGAAATTTTTTAGGTAAGTTCATTTGTATTGCTACATCTTCATCTGCCGAATTCTGGTTCATCATTGATTTTTTACCTTGAAGTTGTGCCGCAGCATCCACGGTAAATGTCCCGTTAGTTACTACTTCATCACCTTTTTGTAACCCGTCTAAAATTTGATAAAAATCGCCAACTTCACTCCCTAATGTTACTTCTTTCATTTCAAATTGTGGTAAATTTGGATTGGTCTTTATATACACAATAGATCGTTCTCCCGTCCACATTACTGCCGATTTTGGAATACTGATCTGCTCACTTTCAGTAGTTTCCATATTTATTGCCGCTTCTGCGAACATTCCCGGTTTTAGTTTTCCATCGCGATTATCTAAAACTACCCGAACCTTTGTCGTCCTGGAAGAATTGTCCAAAATAGGATCTATAAAATCGATGGTTCCGCTAAAAGTTTTATCTGCAAAGGCATTTACCGAAATATAAAGTTTTTGGCCCTCTTTTAGGTTCGATAATTGCTGCTCGTAAGCATCAAACTCCGCCCATACCTCAGAAAGATTCGCTACTTTATATAGTGGTTGCCCACGATCTATGTAATCCCCTTCGTTTACCATTTTTTCTGTCACCGTACCAGAATTTGAGGCAAAAACAGGAAAATTCTCTTTTACTCTTCCGCCTTCTTCGATCGCATTGATTTGCGAATCGCTCAGTTTCCAGTTCTTTAACTTATTTCTTACCGCCTGGTATAATTTGGGTTGCGATCCTTTTAACTTTACCGCAGTTAACAACTCCTGCTGAGCAGCAACAAGATCGGGCGAATAAATTGTTGCCAGAATTTGACCAATCTTCACCTGCTCACCAGTGGTATTAATAAAAAGATGTTCAATTCTCCCGGCAAAATACGAGGATTGCACTGCATTTAATTCTTCATTAGTCTCTAAGGTTCCAGATAGAGTAACCGATTTGTCTGTGTTAGAAGTTCCAACAATCGTCGTTTGGATATTTGCCAGTTTCATCGCATTTTCAGTCATCGTAAAACCTGCAATAGTTGCATCACTTTGATCTGCCGGGATGAGTTCCATACCACAAATCGGGCAATCTCCAGGCTCTGGCTGCATAATCTGCGGATGCATAGAACAGGTCCACATGGTATCTTCTGAAGCATTATGTTCAGTATGCGCCTCTTCGGTTTTATTTTCAACTTCGCTAAAAACCAAATAGCCAACAAAAAGGCCAGTGATCAAAGCCAAACCTGTGTATATAATTGTTTTTTTCATAATCGTATTTTAGCCGTTAGCTTTTTCTTTTAAAATTTGAAACTTAAGCCATTACGGACCTGATCCGGAATCTTAAACTCCTCTTCCGAGAATCTTGATGAGATGTTGTCTCAATAGCTATCGTGGACGAGTTCAGCATGACAAAAAATTCAATCAAAATTCAACATTTAGCATTCATAATTCTTAACTCCTGATTCTTGCTTCTCTTCTCTAACTACTCATTACTAATCACTAAATACTGAATCATCGCCGCTTGCTGAAAATAATTGCTTAAGGATTCTATTAATTTCATCTGGTAATCCAACTGCATTTCCTGAATATCCAACACATCCCTAAAATCCAAACTTTCACTTTCGTAACTGCGCATCAAAATATCCTCCGCATCTTTTGTCAAGGCAATATTCCGAAGTTGAATTTCAACGGAATTTCGAGCTGAATTACGCATTGATACTGCATTTGACAAGCTACTTTCCAGTTCATTTAATCGCTGAGTTTTATTTGCTGAAATTTGCTTTTTACGCAATTCATTTTGTGCCGTAACCGATGAATATTTATTGTTGAAAATCGGGATCGAAAACGAAAGCATGGGCATCACAATATCTTTCCCATTCCGATAGCTATCAGAATTGGGAATTGCCATATCAGTGCGTGTTCCTACATTGATATAATCAATACCTAAACCGAACTGCGGAGCCGATTCTTTTTTATTGATCGCTTCAGCAAAATCAATACTTTCCAGATTTTCATCAAATTTTGATAATTCAGGATGAACTTTTATTGCCGAAACCTGAATATCTTCTGAAGGTAATTCCAAGGTATCCGCTATTTCTACCAAAGCATTATTTTCTTTATTCAGCAATCGATTAAACGCCACTTTTCCCGACGTTAGTTGATTTTGAAGACTCAATTGCTGATCTTCTAGCTTATTTTGTCGCATTTTTAACTGCAGCACATCTACAGCACTGGCTTTATCCACTTCAACTCCTTTTAGCACCAACTCCTCATAAACTTTCAGCAACTCAATATTCTCTTTAACTACTTTAATTTTTTCTTGAAGTTCATACAACTGAAAATAGGTCTTAGAAACCGATAATCTTAGCTTCCCTAAAGCGATACCTACTTCAATATTATCTTGTTGGGCCAGCGCACTCGCATAATCCTGTCTTGCCGAAATTGTTCCAAACCAAGGAAACATTTGCTTTACTGAAAATTTAGCCTGCTGTGGCCCGGTTCTGGTTTCCGGCTCACTTACAAAATAACCTGCTGCAAATTCGGTATTTGGCAAAGTATTTACCGCATTGATTTGTTCCCTGGAGATATCGTATTTTGCCCGTAAAGCATCAATTGCCGGACTATTATCCTGCGCTTCCAAAACATAAGATTCTAGTTGTTGTGCTTGGGTTGCCAAACAAAGCAGCAACATAACCAAAAAAGGAAAGTTTTATATGCTTTTTCAGCTTTTAGCTGCCAGCTTTTAGCCATCAGTTTATTTTCCTTTTTCATTTAAAGTTTTGTTTCATGTTCCAATCAAAATTACTTATCTAAAACCTGTCGTCATTTCGAGCGAGGCACGAGTCGAGAAATCTATTTTCAATAAGAACTGAAACTAAAGATTTCTCCATTACGCTCCGCTTCAGTCGAAATGACAAAAAAATTGATTCAAAATTCAACATTTTGCATTCAAAATATTCTAGTCTTGATTATTTCATCACATTTTCAAATTAACACATCTTCAAATTGTCTATTCTCTATTTTCTAACAGCGAAGCGGTCTCAATTCTAACTACTCACTTCTCTTTTCAACTTCAATTCTTTTTTCCAGCAAAACAATACCGGTACGACAAATAGCGTGATTAAAGCGAATACCATCCCGCCAAAACTTGGTATTGCCATGGGAATCATAATATCACTACCACGTCCAGTACTTGTTAAAACCGGCAATAGCGCTAAAATTGTTGTGGCGGTAGTCATTAAACAAGGACGAATTCTTTTTTCTCCGGCTTCCACAACTGAAGCACGAATTGATTTGATAGTATCCGGTTCATTTTTACTAAAAGTTTGTGTGAGATAAGTGGCCATAACCACACCGTCGTCAGTTGCAATACCAAACAGCGCAATAAAGCCAACCCAAACCGCGACACTTAAATTGATGGTATGCATTTGGAATAGGTTCCGAAGATTTTCACCAAACAAGCTGAAATTTAAAAACCAGTCCTGCCCATACAACCAGATCATGATAAATCCGCCTCCAAAGGCAACAGCAATTCCGGTAAACACAATAAATGAAGTGGTTACCGATTTAAATTGAAAATACAGGATCATAAAAATGATCAACAATGCAAGCGGCACTACGATCGACAATGTTTTGGAGGCGCGAAGCTGATTCTCATAATTCCCTGTAAATTCATAATTAATTCCCTTCGGCACTTTTAACTCCCCAGCCTCTATTTTCTGCTGAATGGTTTTTTGCGCATTCTCCACGACATCCACCTCAGCAAAGCCCTCCATTTTATCAAAAAGCACATAGCCTATTAAAAATGTATCTTCACTTTTTATCACCTGCGGCCCTTTTTCATAGCGAATTTCTACGAGTTCATTTAATGGAACCGGCTGCCCGTTCTCTACCGGAACATAAATATCTTTTAAATCTTCTGGCGAATCCCGAAGTTCTCTTGGATAGCGTACTCTCACTGAATAACGCTCGCGACCTTCAACCGTCTGACTTAACATTTTTCCACCAACAGCCACTTCCAAAACATCCTGAACGTCACTAACTGAAATTCCATAACGCGCTAATCTATCGCGCTTAATATCCATCAATAAATATGGCTTCCCAACAATACGATCTGCAAAAACAGCCTCATCTTTAACGCCTTCAGCTTCTTTTAGGATTTCTTCGAGCTTCATCCCGAAAGCTTCAATTTGCCTTAAATCCTGACCCCGCACTTTAATTCCCATAGGTGCGCGCATCCCGGTTTGCAACATTACCAGTCGGGTTTCGATAGGTTGTAATTTAGGTGCTGAGGTAATTCCCGGTAATTTTGTCGCTGCTGAAATTTCGTTCCAGATGTCATTAGGGGATTTTATATGCGGTCGCCAATTTCTATAGTATTCCCCATTTTCATCTGGGATTAACTGGGAAACCTTACAGGTTTTGGAGACCTTTGAAGTCTGTTCGGTTTTTAGGTTTGAATTTGCACATACACTTCCATCCTTTAATACAAAATATCCATCTTCGTTAACTTTAAAACGTTGTTTCTCTCCGTTCGCATTTAATGCGTATTCCGGTTTATACTGAATAATATTTTCATACATGTTCAGTGGTGCGGGATCTAATGCCGACTCGGTCCTACCTGCTTTTCCAACCACGGTTTTCACTTCAGGAATGCTGGCTACGGCCATATCTAATTGTTGTAAAATCCGTTTATTTTCGGCAACTCCGGCATGTGGCATCGAGGTTGGCATCAGTAAAAACGAACCTTCATTAAGTGAAGGCATAAATTCTTCTCCCGTGTTTCGCATTATTGTAAATCCGGCAATGATGATCGCCAATGGAAAAACAAGAAATAATATTTTATTGGCTAATGCCCAGTGTAAGATGCGGGTGTAACTGTTTTTAAAAAGATTGAAGACAAACAATAAACCAAAACAAATGATCGCCACCATGATCACATTCCAAAATATCGAAGTATCTAATCCAAGTGGGCGCCAAAATACAGCCAGCATAAATACAATAGCGGTCGCGATAACACCTACAACCAACCAGTTATGTTGCTTTTCTGAGGTGATGTTTTGCGCTTTTAGAATCCCGGCTATCCCTAAACCAATTAGAATTAGGCCTATCCAAAATCCATAAAAAATCATTACAATTCCGGCCAATATCAATAGTGCCTGAATGGCTAAATTGAAGTTTTTTCGTGTTTCTCTTTTTTTGAATATACTGGCTGCAAACGGCGGAATTAAGAATAGTGCTACTATAATCGAAGCGGTAAGTGCCATAGTTTTGGTAAAGGCAAGTGGGCGGAATAATTTTCCTTCAGCCCCTACCATCGTAAATACCGGAATAAAACTAATAATGGTGGTTAAAACCGCAGTGATGATCGCGCCAGAAACTTCAGTAGTGGCATTATAAACCACGGTGTTTGTTGGTAGTTCTGCTTCGTTTTCTTCTAAATGCCGAATAATATTTTCTGAAAGGATTACACCAACATCGACCATCGTCCCTATGGCAATTGCAATTCCTGAGAGCGCTACGATATTGGCATCAACATTAAAAATTTTCATCGCGATGAATACCATCAATACCGCTACCGGAAGTAAACCTGAAATAAGAATAGAAGCTCGAAGGTTAAACACCATAATCACGATCACAAAAATGGTGATTAAAATCTCCAAACTCAGTGCTTCGTTTAAAGTCCCTAAAGTTTCCTGGATTAGTTCAGATCGATCGTAGAAAGGTACAATCGTAAGTTGCGAAGTGGTGCCATCGGTCAGTTCCTTAGAAGGCAAACCTCCACTAATTGAAGCGATTTTATCTTTTACATTTTGAATAACCTCCATAGGATTGGCTCCATTACGAGCCACCACAACTCCTCCAACAACCTCTGCGCCCTCTTTATCTAAAATTCCGCGTCGTGCTGCAGGACCTATTGAAACATTAGCGACATCACTGACTTTTAATGCTGAAAAATCCTTAGAAGCAACCACTGCATTTTCGATATCATCAATAGACTTCACATAACCCAGGCCACGAACTAAATATTCAGCCTGATTGATTTCTAAAGTCTGTGCACCAATCTCACGATTACTTTCTTTAACCCCTTTAACCACATCCTGAAGGCTCACCTTATATTGACGCATTTTTTCAGGGTTTACATCAATTTGATACTCCTGAACATAACCGCCAATAGAAGCCACTTCTGAAACACCTCCAGCACTAGACAGTGCATATTTCACATAAAAATCCTGAATACTTCGTAATTCCTGAAGATCCCAGCCACCCGTAACATTACCTTCTTTATCACGACCTTCTAAAGTATACCAGTAAATTTGCCCTAAAGCGGTCGCATCGGGTCCTAAAGAAGGGTTTACTCCTTCGGGTAATAGTCCAGCCGGAAGAGAGTTCAATTTTTCCAGTATCCGGCTTCGGCTCCAGTAGAATTCTACCTCTTCTTCAAAAATGATATAGATGCTTGAAAAGCCAAACATCGAAGCACTTCGAATCGTTTTTACTCCGGGAATACCCAACAAAGAAGTCGTTAAAGGATAGGTGATCTGATCCTCAATATCCTGTGGGGAACGACCTTCCCATTTTGTAAAAACAATCTGTTGATTTTCACCAATATCGGGAATAGCATCTACCGCTACCGGATTTCTTGGTATTCCTCTAGCTATTCGAGCCTTCTCCCAGTTAAATGGTGCATTAACCACACCCCATCCCACTAAAACCAAAAGTAGGATAACGGCAACCAGCTTATTTTCTATTAAAAATTTAATGCTCTTGTTCAGCATAAAAAGATTTATTTGATCTTAAAAAAACACATCATCTTAGCCTAAAAAAGGCATAGCAAAACCACCATAACGGGCGAATGCTTCTAAATTGAAAATATGTTTTGATCAAATAAGGAAAACCTGATCCTGTAACTGAATATTACAGACAAGCTTTGGCGGAGAGTAATCTTTAAAAGGAATAAAATCTGGTTCTGAAACCTCAAATAACTTTAGGTAAGCATATACCAAACCAGTAATAAATACTTGCTGCTGAAAATCGAGAGTATTGAAGTTCTGCTTCAGTTCATCCTGACCTTTTACTTCCAGTTTTTTATTGGTACAACAAGATTCTTTGGTAATGGAAGCTTCAGTAGAATCCGCAGAGCTCATCTCCATTCCGCAGGTTTTTGCTTTTGTAAAAACAGCGCTATCTACAAGAAAACTTCCGCAGAAATGCTGATCTACCGTAAAAGATAAGGTAGAAAAAAGCACCAAAACGGCTAAAATGGAAGCAACTATTTTACAAAAAACCTTTTTCATGAATTACAAAAATAGTTGATAATATATAATTAACAACAATATAATAAGTAAACTACCTTAGCACAAGCGCAATAACCACTTGTTTTAATTCGAACATACAGATATTCTAACCGCTATCAGGACCGCACTAGAATATTTAGACTCGATTATCGATCAAAAATAACAGGAAATAGAGAAATAGAATTTCAAAATTCAGGGAAAATCTTTCAATTTCTATTTTTTATATTTTGATTGTTTATTCGGTAATAATAAAAGGCCGGTAAAAGCACCAAAATAAATATAGGATGAATTAAAAAGCGTCTTACATAAAACAGGGCAAGAAAATGTTCATTTTCTATAGTAAAAATAAGATAAGTAAAAACGCTGCCAGCAAGAATTAATAGGATAAAAAATAATACTGCTGAAAACTTTACAATATTACGATCTATAAAAGCTATGGCTATGATGCCAATTGAAATTATACTATTTAATATATATCTAAAAATGGTATTCAGGATCAATAATCCAGCTTTAAAGGCTGGGATTTTATCATTTAGATAATCTGAAGATTTAAAAAAATTGATGAGAGGATCGTAAAAAAGACTGCTTTCATAAAACCGAATAACTGCTAGCACGATCACGAGCATCCCAATGAATACAATTCTATACCTGGCTTTCATTCTTTTCTAAATTTGCATACACTCGAACCCAAAAAACCCATAATATTATTACCGTCCCATAAATTATTAGTGGAAAAACAATATCATGCATTAAAGAGGTATATTCAGGATATTTATATATCGCAATGGTAAGCAAGGCTATACGAATTAAGTTCATCGCATAAATAAATACGCTTCCTGCCAAAATATAAAAAAAAGTGGTTCGCTTCTTTGCGAAAAAAGACAGTATAAAAGAAGTAAAAAGAATAATCACACTAATACTGTTACAGCCTTCAACCACTCGAACCAATAAGGTGTCTTCAATAAAAACCTGTACGGCATTTTGGGTTTGATGAGCTTGCAATTTTATAGAATATCCTAAAAATTCCATTATTGCAGCACTTTGCCTACTCACGATATTGGTAAAAAAATCGGGATAAAATTTAGTTCGTGTCTCAGAAAAAATTAAATAGGCATTATAAAGCACAGAAAGCAAAAAATAGCTCCCCAGAAATACGGCAACAAACCGAATAACAACGCTATATTTTTTAAAAAGCTGAAACAATTGTAAAGAGTTTCAACAAATTTAGACAAAAGCCTGTAACAGCACTTAGATTTTAAATACTTTTGCCCAAAAATTATATGTTATGCCATTTGATAAATTAAGACCACAGGTTGAAGACATTCTAAATACCAAAGAATTATCGGTAGATCATCGATTAACACAGGTTTGCGAATTATTAATGGAAACAATCCCTTACTACGATTGGGTTGGATTTTATTTTAAAAATGGCGATAAAGAGGAATTAAAACTTCGTTCTTTTGCCGGTGAACCTACCGATCATGACATTATTCCTTTTGGAAAAGGAATTTGCGGACAGGTAGCCATTTCTAATGAGAATTTTGTAGTTCCCGATGTGAAAGCACAGAACAATTATATTGCCTGTAGCATCCATGTAAAAGCTGAAATTGTAGTCCCACTATTTGTAAATGGTGAAAATATTGGTCAGATTGATATTGACTCTCATACACCAGATCCTTTCTCTAAAGAAGACGAGCGTTTTCTTGAATTTGTAAATGAAAAAGTTGCTGAAATACTGGAGTAAGTCCAGTTGGCAGTGCGCAGTTGGCAGTCGCAGTAGGCAGTAGGCAGTAAAATACATGAATAAAAAAACCTCATAATCCGATATCATTATCTGGATTATGAGTTTTTTTTATAATTGCAACAAAATAAAATAACAAACTAGAACAGTCTTATTTCTCTTGTCTCTTGTCTCTTGTCTCTTGTCTCTTGTCTCTAAAAACAAAGCATCCTACCGAAACTTTACTTTCTAAACTTTAAAAACTTTTAAATTTCTACAGTTTTTACATCCCTGTTCTTATCGCTTCAACAGGATCCAGGCGTGAAGCTGAAATTGCTGGAATTATCCCAGAGATCAATCCGATCAATGCAGAGACCGTTGTACCTAAAATGATATTTCCGAAAGAAAGAATAAAATCAAAATCACCGGTAAAGTTTGACGCAATAATGGTAGCTATCCATACAAAAAATAAACCTGCGGCTCCACCAATTATGGCCAGAATAATGGCTTCGAATAGAAATTGAAAGAGAATAAATTTATTCTTGGCACCCAATGATTTTTGAATTCCGATAAGATTTGTCCGTTCTTTTACACTCACAAACATAATGTTAGCAATCCCAAATCCACCCACTAGCAAAGAAAACCCACTAATTACAAGTCCGATCATATTTAGGGTGCCTGTAATATTATCGATCATATCTGTGAATCCTTTAAGCTGATTGACAAAAAAGGTGCTTACTTCGCCCGGTTTTATTCCGCGAAAACTTCTTAACCGCTGCTCTAACACCGCTAGAAATTCGGCATTATCAACGTCAGCTTCTGGTTTTAATAAGATTTGAGGAAAAATATTTCTGTTATTTTCACCATAAATACGTCTGGTGACATTCACCGGAATAAAAACCTGACCGTCTTTACTGGGGCCAAACATAGAAGAACCTTCTTTTTTAAGTAATCCTATAACGGTAAATTTGCTACCGTACATTCGCACTTGTTTGCCCAACGGATCTATGCTTCCAAAAAGATTTTCGGCGATCTCGCTTCCCATTACGATCACAGGTGAACCGCTGGCAGCTTCAGATTCGTTAAAAAAACGTCCCTCTTCAATATTGATAGCTTCGATATCATAATATTCGCTTCCAACAGCTTGCACACTAACACCAAGACTACTGGCATCTTGATATTTTATAGTTTCCGCAGGTACATTTTGAGTAAAAGTAACTGCTTTGGCATCTGGTAGATTACGTTTTAAAAATTGATATTCGTCGTAAGTAACATCTGGAAACTGTTGCCATTTCCACCGTGGAATATCTGTTGGCCCAAAATTAAAGCGCATTACGATAGTGGTACTATTATCCAGACTACTTAAAGAACCAGAGATTTCATTCTTTAATGAATCTACAGCCGCCAGTACCCCTATTATAGAGAAAATACCTATAGTTACCCCTAGCAGGGATAAAAAAGTACGTAAAAGATTATTTTTTAGTGCATTAATCGCAAAATTAAAGCTCTCACCAAGGACTCTTAGAAATATAAGCATAATAAAACAGCTGCTTTTTTACACAGAATTGTTTATATGACGCACAGCTTAAAATTTCGTTACAAATTTTATTTATAAATAAGCAAAAACACTTTTAAGTTTTTCCCTTAAATACTTACTTTTGCTTCCTTAACAAACACAACATAATGAGCAATTTAAAACAAGCCAAATCTGCCTTAATTTCAGTATTCAGTAAAGATGGTTTGGCGCCCATCGTTAAAAAGCTTAACGAACTGGGAATCACAATTTATTCTACCGGAGGAACAGAACAATTTATTAAAGATCTGGGAATCGATGTTGTTCCTGTAGAAGACGTAACTTCTTATCCTTCTATTTTAGGTGGTCGTGTAAAAACATTACATCCAAAAGTTTTTGGCGGAATTTTAAATCGCCAGGATAACGATAGTGACGTTCAAGAAATTGCTCAATATGAAATCCCGCAAATTGACATTGTTATCGTAGATTTATATCCTTTTGAAAAAACAGTCGCCTCTGGCGCATCAGAGCAGGATATTATTGAAAAGATCGATATTGGCGGCATTTCTCTAATAAGGGCCGCCGCAAAAAATTTTAAAGATGTACTTTGTGTATCTTCTGTAAACGATTATGCCGAGTTCTTAAATATCCTAAACGAAGGAAATGGAGAAACAAGCTTAGCGCAACGTAAAAATTTCGCAGCAAAATCATTTAATATCTCTTCGCACTACGATACTGCGATTTTCAATTATTTTAATACTTCAGAGGAGATTCCTGCATTCAAACAAAGCATTCAGGAAGGCAAAACTTTACGATATGGTGAGAATCCGCATCAAAAAGGAACATTTTTTGGAGATTTTGACGCCATGTTTGATAAGCTCCACGGAAAAGAGTTATCTTACAACAACCTTTTAGATGTTGATGCCGCGGTTAACCTAATGAATGAATTTAAAGGAGAAGCTCCTACTTTTGCGATTTTAAAGCATAATAATGCCTGCGGACTTGCACAGCGTGAGACCATAAAACAGGCATATGTAGATGCTTTGGCAGGAGATCCTGTTTCAGCTTTCGGCGGAATTTTAATTGCCAACACAGAGATTGATAAAGCTACTGCGGAGGAAATTCATTCTTTATTTTGTGAAGTAGTAATCGCTCCTTCTTTTTCTGATGAAGCTTTAGAAATTCTAAAGGGAAAGAAAAACCGGATCATTTTAATCCAAAAGGAAACGGAACTTCCGGAAAATCAGGTTCGCACCTGCCTAAATGGAGTTTTAGTTCAGGGTAAAGACAATAAAACAGATGTTTTAGACGATTTATCTTACGCAACAACTAATAAACCTACAGAACAGGAAATTGAAGATCTTTTATTTGCTTCAAAAATTTGTAAGCATACAAAATCCAATACTATTGTTCTGGCAAAAAACAAACAACTTTGTTCTAGCGGAACGGGACAAACCTCCCGTGTAGACGCTTTAAGACAGAGCATTGAAAAAGCAGGTTCTTTTAAATTCGATCTTAAAGGAGCAGTAATGGCAAGTGATGCCTTTTTTCCATTTCCAGATTGCGTAGAGATTGCAGGAAATGCAGGAATAACGGCAGTAATCCAGCCAGGTGGTTCTATAAAAGATCAGTTAAGTATCGATTATTGTAATGATCATGATATTGCAATGGTAATGACAGGAACCCGCCATTTTAAACATTAATAGAATACTTTACCAATATACCAATACATAAAATAACCTATGGGATTTTTTGATTTTCTCATTGAAGAAATAGCGATAGATTTAGGAACTGCCAACACCCTTATTATTCATAATGATAAGGTGGTGGTAGATAGCCCTTCGATTGTAGCCCGCGATCGTACCTCTGGTAAGATTACGGCTGTAGGAAAAGAAGCGGCAATGATGCAGGGAAAGACACATGAGAATATCAAAACCATTCGGCCTTTAAAAGACGGTGTAATTGCCGATTTTGATGCCAGTGAAAAGATGCTTACCATGTTTATTAAAGAAATTCCCGCGCTTAAACGTAAAATGTTTACGCCGGCCTTAAGAATGGTAATTTGCATCCCTTCTGGAATTACAGAAGTAGAAATGCGAGCGGTAAAAGAAAGTGCCGAGCGTGTTAACGGTAAAGAAGTATACCTTATTCACGAGCCTATGGCTGCTGCTATTGGTATTGGTGTAGACATCATGCAGCCTAAAGGGAACATGATTGTAGATATAGGTGGTGGTACTACCGAGATTGCGGTAATCGCTCTTGGCGGAATTGTTTGTGACAAATCGATTAAAATCGCTGGAGATGTGTTTACCAACGACATCGTGTATTATATGCGTACACAACATAACCTGTATGTTGGAGAACGTACAGCAGAAAAAATCAAAATTCAGATTGGTGCGGCTACTGAAGATTTAGAAGTCCCACCAGACGAAATGAGCGTACAGGGGCGTGACCTTTTAACAGGGAAGCCAAAGCAGGTAAATATTTCCTATCGTGAAATTGCAAAAGCTCTAGATAAATCTATTCTTCGAATTGAAGATGCGGTAATGGAAACTTTATCACAAACCCCTCCAGAACTGGCAGCCGATATTTATAATACCGGTATTTATCTAGCCGGTGGAGGATCGATGTTAAGAGGTTTAGATAAACGATTATCCACTAAAACAGACCTTCCTGTTTATATTGCTGAAGATCCTTTAAGAGCGGTAGTAAGAGGAACGGGGATTACTTTAAAAACGCTAAATAGATACAAAGGAATATTGATAAAGTAGGAGACGCAATAGCTTATGCAGCAAATATTCAATTTTCTGATTCGGAACAAGAATAATATTCTGTTCTTGGCATTGCTTGCGTTTTCTATTTTCCTTACGATACAAACTCATTCATTTCATAAAAGTAAATTTATAAGCTCGGCCAATTGGGTAACCGGGGGGATTTATTCCTGGAATAATAACATTCAGGATTACTTTTATTTAGATGAATACAACCAGCGTTTGGTAGAAGAAAATAAAAATCTTCGCAATATCATAAGGCAATTAAGCGGAAAAGATACGATCCCGAATTATACCGATACTACATTCACTTCTGATTATACATTTAGAAGTGCTGATGTCATTAATAATAATTTCTCTAAAAGAGATAACTACATCACTTTGGATAAAGGGGAGAACGAAGGTATCGCGGCTGAAAATGGCGTTGTTACCAGTAAAGGTATTATTGGGATTATCGACAGGACGAATACAAATTACTCGCGGGCAATATCAATTTTAAATTCACAGTCCAAAATCAATGCGCAGCTTAAAAAGTCGAATCATTTTGGTAGTTTAACCTGGAATGGCAAAGATCCTAATCTTATGCAACTTACCGATGTTCCTAAGCAGGCACCCGTTGCGAAAGGCGACACTATCATTACCGGTGGTAAGAGTTTAATTTTCCCAAAAGGATTACTAATAGGTACAATACAGGATTTTAAACTGGATAATACAGAGAGTTATTTCACAATTAACGTAAAGCTATTCAATGACATGACCAATATTGGTTATGTATATGTTATTGAAAATAAAAATAAGGAAGAAATTCTTTCTTTAGAAAAAGAGGAGGAAGATGAATAGCAATCTTATATCTAATATTCTGCGTTTTATAGGCCTGATATTGATTCAGGTACTGGTACTCAATAACATCAACTTTATGGGGTATGTAAACCCCTATCTTTATATTTTATTTTTACTGCTCTATCCCTTTAACACTAACCAGAGCTTATTTTTATTATTGGCTTTTCTGTTAGGCTTATCTGTAGATATTTTTGAAGATAGCGGGGGAATTCATGCTGCTGCCTGCTTAGTTGCCGCCTTTGTACGCCCCAATTTGCTTCGATTCTCTTTTGGAATAAGTTACGACCATCAAACCTTACGTTTAGCCGCTACACCTCTGGGTGCGAGGATTAGTTATGTAGTGCTGATGGTGGCCATTCATCATTTGGTGTTATTTTCTTTGGAAATGTTTAGCTTTAGTCATATAATACTAGTGCTTAAGAAGACGTTATTTTCAGGTATATTTACGGTAATTGTTATTTTATTAAGCATCGCACTTTTCAGCAAAAAATATAGATGAGAAGAATTCTGTTATACATTATTATCCTTACCACCGGGTTCATTTTTTTGGGCAGGCTTTTTTACCTACAAATTGTAGACGATAGTTTTGCCGTTAGATCAAATGATAATGCGGTAAAGGTTATTTATGATTATCCACAGCGGGGATATATTTACGATCGTGATGGTGAACTTATGGTTTCTAACCAACCCTCTTATGATGTTATGGTTATTCCCCGTAATCTCAAACCATTCGACACTACAGAACTTTGTGAAATTGTAAGTATAGAGCGTAAAGAATTAGAGCGCAGATTGGATAAGGCAAAAATTTACTCTCCATTTTTACCTTCAGTAATTGTTCCCCAGCTTACCAAAAGTGAATATGCGTTTTTACAGGAAAAAATGCGTAATTACGAAGGTTTTTATATTCAAAAACGATCTTTAAGAGATTATCATGTAGATCATAGCGCCAATGTTTTAGGTTTTATTGCTGAAGTTAGCCCTGCCACAATTAAAAACAATCCTTACTATACCAGTGGTGACCTTATTGGCAGAAAAGGAGTGGAAAGCGTTTATGAAGATACCCTACGTGGAATAAAAGGAGTAAAATATATCCAGAAAGATAAACTGAATCGTGATATTGGACCTTACAAAGACGGAATTTATGATACCCTTCCAGAACGCGGTAAGGATATCACTATTTCAGTTGATTCAGATTTACAGGCATACGGTGAATATCTGATGACCAACAAGCGTGGCGGTATTATCGCCATAGAACCTTCATCAGGCGAAATCCTATCGATGGTTACCGCTCCTACTTACGATCCTGCGGATTTAGTAGGTAGAAAGAGATCGCCAAATTTTAGTAAAATGTGGTTAGATTCTACGGCCAGACCTCTTTACGATCGTAGTATCCTTGCCCAATATCCACCAGGATCACCATTTAAAACCATGAATGCATTAATTGCCTTGCAGGAAGGCGTTGTGGATACCGATGATACTTTTTCCTGTCATAATGGATATAGCTATGGTCGTGGTCGCAAAATGGGTTGCCACTCTCATGCAAGTCCGCTTGCCATGACTCAGGGAATTGCCCAATCTTGCAATTCCTATTTTGCCCAGGTATATCGAAAGATTATTGAGAAATATCCAACTCCACAAGAAGGCATGGACGCCTGGAATAAACATGTAAGCAGTTTTGGATTAGGCGATTATTTAGGTAACGATTTGAGTACAGGCCGACCTGGTAAAATTCCAACTGCAGAATATTATAATAAAATTTACGATTATCCAACCTACCGATGGTATGCCACCGCTACATTATCTAATGCTATAGGCCAGGGTGAAGTATTATTAACCCCTATTCAGCTTGCTAACATGACGGCTACAATTGCGAATAGAGGCTGGTACTATACTCCGCATATGATTAAAGAAATCGATGGCAAGCCCATAAAAGACAAAAGATTTATTAAAAAACATCATACCACTATTGATCCTGAAAATTTTGAACCAGTGGTAGAAGGCATGCATCAGGTTTATAAAAACGGTACTGCGAGCTCTTTACAGATTGAAGGCATTGAAATTGCCGGAAAAACTGGAACGGCAGAGAATTTTGTTCGAGTTAACGGTAAAAGAATGCAACTTACCGATCACTCCATTTTCGTAGCCTTTGCGCCAGTCGATAACCCTAAAATTGCCATTGCAGTTTTTGTAGAAAACGGATACTGGGGCGGACGTTACGGCGGTAAAATTGCTAGCTTAATGATCGAAAAATATTTAAAAGGAAAAATCACCCGTACAGATCTGGAAGATTTTATAATGGATCCTAAGAATAGTTTAGAAGACGAATACGAAAAACCCTATAGTGGAGAACCTTTCTTAATCAATGATGGCAAGAAAAACGGCTGGCTTTGATTGGCTAACGATTTTAATTTATTTTTTACTGGTATGTTTTGGTTGGGCTAATATTTATTCAGCCTCACTGGGCTCTGGCCCTGCTGGAAGCTACTTCGATCTTGATGAGGTATACGGAAAACAAGCCCTATGGATTGGTCTTAGTATTTTTCTGATCGTTATAATCCTGGCTATCGAGGTTAAATTCTATCAGCGTTTTTCCAGTGTGATTTATATTACCGCTCTCGTCCTGCTGGCAGGTCTTTTTGTTTTTGGTAAAACAATTTCAGGTGCTACATCCTGGTATGCCATAGGTTCTTTTAGATTACAACCTTCAGAATTTGCTAAAATTGCTACCGCACTTGCACTGGCTAAATACGTAAGCGATATTCAAACCAATATCAAGCTTTTTTCGCACCAGTTTAAAGCTTTTATCATTATTGCTTTACCCGCGTTACTAATCGTACCTCAACCAGATCCAGGGAGTGCTATGGTATATGCCGCATTCTTTTTTCCATTGTACAGAGAAGGCATTTCCGCTCTTTATCTGGTACTTGCCTTATCTGGAGTCCTTATATTCGTAGGAACTTTGTTAATAGGCCCTATTTGGGTTACAGCGGCTGTAATTACCTTGGCATCACTAAGCTTCTTACTAAAGAAGAAAAAGCGACCGGGGATACCCTTATTACTATTTATTGTAGCCACCTGTATAGGCTTATCCTTCTCGGTAAACTATATTTTCAATAATATTTTTGAACAACGGCATCGGGATCGCTTTAATATCGTTCTTGGTAAAGAGGTAGATAGCCGTGGAATAGGTTATAACACTAACCAAAGTGAAATTGCTATTGGTAGTGGCGGATGGACAGGTAAAGGCTGGACAGAAGGTACACAAACCAAAGGTCACTTTGTACCAGAGCAACACACCGATTATATTTTTAGTACCGTTGGCGAAGAATGGGGCTTTGTAGGGAGCGGTTTAGTCGTATTGTTATTTATAGGTTTATTACTAAGGCTTATATTTCTGGCAGAACGGCAGAAATCACAATTTAACCGTATTTATGGCTATAGTGTAGTTGGAATTATCTTTCTTCACTTTATGGTAAATATCGGAATGGTAATAGGAATTTTCCCAACAGTGGGTATCCCCTTACCGTTTTTTAGTTATGGCGGTTCTGGTTTATGGGGATTTACCATTTTATTGTTCATCTTTATAAGACTAGATTCTGACAGGCTTTCTTTCTAATATCAAAATTCCATAACTCTGGGCAATCCCCCAAGTATAATTTAAACCTAAAAACATATTTACTATAGTACAGTAGTCTTGTGCTATTATAGCTATTTGTGCAAACCCTAAAATCACTACAGAAGTTAATACTGAATCTAGGTTAGTCTTTTTAGCTTTCCAGAAGTATACATATATTATTTACAAAGAAAAAACTAACTAAAAAATCTATTTCAGGGAAAATTATCAGTCTTTACATTTCAACCCTACATTACTGGGTTACTCAAAAATCCATCTATAAAATCCTTGAATTTAGCCTGTCTATCAAATACAAATTTATTTTAAAACACTTCAAACACTAACTGCATTTTAAGGTTATTACCTAAGAAACAAGTATTACCGATATGCTATTTACAAATCTAAATTAGGATTTTAGGTTGAATGTTAATTTTATCTCTTAAGAGATCTAAAAATTCCCTTTCAACAAAGAAGAAAAGAAGCAAATTTTAATGCGATATGCTGAAAGTGGTAAGACATATTACTCATTCAGCAAAAGAATAATTACATCGAACAACGATCCACTATTAAAAGAGCGGCCGCAACGATTAGAATTAACAAAGGATAAACGATTTTTCGTTTCATTACATTTATTTACCAATTTAAAACGCCCAAAGTTAAAAACTTTGGGCGTTTTAAAATTATTAGTTCAGCAAAGAAATTAGTCTTTTAACTTATCTGAATCTGCTACTTTATGTTTTATGTTATTTCTTTTAATATCAGAAAGCACATTAATAGCCTCTTCAACATAAACATCACGACTTAAATCCTTGTGCCATCTTTCTCTTTTTTCCTGTAAGGTAGAATCTGCTTTAAATAGCTGTTTTTCGTAAGGTAAAGAAGTAAAAGAAAGATTGGTTTTATAATCTTTTAGAGCATCATACTGCTTCGCCACTTCTCTATTTTTTTCAGCATCTGCGGCATAACGATCAAAATTTAAAGAATAGGTATCATCCTCACTTTGTTCTTTAATCCACTGTGCATTTTGCTCGATAAGCTTAATTTGCTCACTTTTTGCCATACGTTGCTTACTTTTCTCAATAGCTTCTTCATAACCCACATAACCATCCCAAATGTTATAGTCTGCCGGATCTATTTTATCCCATGGCAATGGATTTTCCTGATCTTTCTCTCCTATATCTACGTAACTGTAGCGATCTGGAACAACCACATCACTCTTCACTCCTTCTAACTGGGTAGAGCCCCCGTTTACTCTATAAAATTTCTGGGTCGTAATTTTTAATGCTCCCATATCACCATAATCATTATTTCTTAACCAACGATTAAGGTCTACCACATTTTGTACGGTTCCTTTTCCATAGGTTTGCTTGCTTCCAATAATAACGGCTCTTTTATAATCTTGCATAGCTGCTGCCAAAATCTCTGATGCAGAAGCTGAAAGTTCATTTACCAGAATTACAAGAGGACCATCCCAAACAATCTCAGAATCTTCATCATTTAGCACTTCTTTACGTTCTCCGTTAGATTTCACCTGTACAATAGGTCCTTTTTCAATAAACAGTCCTGCGATATCCACTACAGTTTTTAAAGAACCACCACCATTATTTCTAAGATCTACAACAAGCCCATCCATGCCTTGCTCCTTGAGTTCTATAATATCCTTACGCATATCTGAAGCTGCATTACGACTATTATAATCCTCCATATCAAAATAGAATTTTGGAAGGTTAATTATCCCGTAATGTTTTCCATCTTTATCTACCATAGCCGTCTTTGCATAGGTCTCTTCCAACTCAACAAGATCTCTGGTTAGAGTAACCTGCTCTATATTACCAAGCAACTTTTTACGAACGGTTAAGGTAACTTTAGATCCTTTTGGTCCTTTAATTAAATCTACCGCATCATCCAGACGCATACCTGAGATATTTACAGGCTCATTTTCATTTTCTTGCTTCACTTTAAGAATTACATCGCCTGCATCCAACTCTTCGCTTTTCCAGGCAGGCCCGCCAGATATTACATCCATAATGGTAATATCATCATTCTTTTTTTGCAATCTTGCGCCTATCCCTTCTATTTTACCAGACATTTGGATATCAAAGCGATCTTTATCACGTGGTGCAAAATAATAAGTATGAGGATCAAACTCCTCTACTACTGCATTGATAAAAACAGAGAAATAATCCTTTCTTTCCAGATCATCGGTTAAATCAAAATATTCAGATAAACTATTCCTGGTAGTTTCGCGAGCTTTTTTCTCCAGCTCCTCATCAGATTTCATAGTGTAATCAGGATCGTTTTCTTTTTTATTTTTCTCGTCTTCCTTAAGATCATAATAGTTAATAAGGGTAGAAAATTTAAGTTGCTTTCTCCAACGTTCCTTCAATTCGGATTTAGAAGTTACATAATCCAGGTCATCCCCATCAGCTACAAAATCTTCTTCTTTAGAAAAATCAAAAGGTTCAGCCAGGATTTCAGTATACAAGCGTTTTGCCTCTTCGTTACGCTTTTCTAACTTAGAATAGGTTAAATCGAAAAAATTAAGTTCCTTATTGTTGATTTCGTCATCAATTAGCAGCTTATATTTTTCAAATTCCTCAATATCTTCTTTATAAAAAAAGCGCTTGGAAGGATCTAAACTCGCTATATAATGCTTGTAAACTTTTTCAGAAAAATCATCATTTATCTCTTTAGCATCATAATGTCCCTGGCTAAGAACATAAGTAATAAGGTCGATTAAAAGCTTGTCTTTGTTAGGGTCATCAAACTTTTTTGTGGTGAAGCTGCATGAAGTAGCTGCCATCAAAACAGCTAAAATCAGGATTTTTAAATTCCTTTTCATATATCGCATAGATTTCGTCATTAAATTCTGTACAAAATACATTAAAAACTGTGCCATTCATAAGAACAGCGTCTAATAATTTGTTAAACTACTAAAATAGTCTTTCCGTAGGAAATTACTAATTTAGCAACTATAAAATTTAAGCTATGAGTAAAGAAAAACCGCTAATTCTGGTCACTAATGATGATGGGATTACAGCTCCCGGAATCAGGAGCCTTTTACAGGTAATGAAAGAGATTGGCGATGTAGTAGTTGTGGCTCCCGATAGCCCGCAAAGTGGTATGGGACACGCCATAACTATTAGTGATACCCTATTTTGTGATTCGGTTACACTAAAGGAAAATTATAATCATAAAGAATATAGTTGCTCTGGCACACCTGCCGATTGTGTGAAAATTGCTACGCAGGAAATCCTACATCGTAAGCCAGATCTTTGTGTAAGTGGGATTAACCACGGCTCTAATTCTTCGATAAATGTTATTTATTCCGGAACCATGAGTGCTGCTGTAGAGGCTGGCGTAGAAGGAATTCCTGCTATTGGGTTCTCGCTACTGGATTATTCCCTTAATGCCGATTTTGAACCTTGTAAAAAATATGTAAAAGCCATTACTAAAAACGTTCTTAAAAACGGACTCCCCAAAGGGGTTGTGTTAAACGTGAATTTCCCCAAATTACCTGCAGAGAAAATTAAAGGCATTAAAGTTTGTCGCCAGGCCAATGCGCATTGGGAGGAAGAATTTGATAAAAGAACCAATCCTCAAGGCCGCGATTATTACTGGCTAAGCGGAAAGTTTGTAAATAACGATGAAGGCCAGGATACCGATGAATGGGCCCTGCAAAACGGATATGTTTCTTTAGTTCCTGTACAGTTTGATCTTACAGCCCACCATTTTATCAACCAATTAAACGATTGGAAACTGGATGAGTAAAAGCAATATTGCTATAGGTTTTTTAATTGGTATTTCTACCACTATAGGCGGAGTTTTTTTGTTTACTATATTTTTCTCTGACTATAGTTTTGAAGTAAGCCTTCGTGATTCTATCCACAACGATTACTTCGGAAAATTAATAGCCATTGGCGCTATACTCAATTTTTTACCCTTTTTCGTTTTTATGCGAAAGAAACAAATTTATCATGCTCGCGGAATTTTGCTGGCATGCCTGGTGGTTGCGATTGCCATTGCTGTGGTAAAAATTCGAAACTTTTAGTTATTCAAAATTAAAACATATTGCATCCATGTCTTACTAAGAACGTTAAAGCAGCAAACTAGATGTTTATATCGATAAGTAAAGGATATACTCGAAGTTCTAAAAACAGGCAGTTTCTTTTTAAGGTTTTGAAATTTTAAAATACTATGTTTAACCTAAAAATATCCGTGTGAAATATTATATCATTGCAGGAGAAGCCTCGGGCGATCTACATGCTTCCAATCTTATGAGGTCTCTAAAGAAAATAGATCCAACTGCCGAATTTCGGTTTTGGGGCGGTGATCTTATGCAGGCGCAGGGTGGAACTATGGTGAAAAATTACCGGGAACTTGCTTTTATGGGGTTTGCTGAAGTGCTTATGAATCTGCGAACCATCTTAGGGAATATTTCATTTTGTAAAAAAGATATCACTGCTTACAAACCAGATGCATTAATCTTTATAGACTATCCAGGTTTTAATTTACGTATCGCCAAATGGGCAAAAGCAGAAGGCTACGACACCCACTTTTATATTTCACCACAGATCTGGGCATGGAAAGAAAACAGGATTAAAGCCATAAAACGCGATATCGATCATATGTATGTGATCCTCCCCTTCGAAAAGGATTTTTATGAAAACAAGCATCATTATCCGGTAAATTTTGTTGGCCACCCTTTGATTGATGCTATTTCTAACCGCAAAAATACGGATATAGCAAAATTTAAAGCTGAAAACAACCTGGACGAACGACCAATAATTGCTTTATTGCCCGGCAGCCGTAAACAAGAAATCTCTAAAATGCTGGAAGTAATGCTAAGCATCACACAGGACTATAAGGATTATCAGTTTGTTATCGCCGGGGCACCAAGCCAGGAAAAGGAGTTTTATTCACCTTACCTTAAAAAAAACAATATTAACCTGGTAATGAATAAAACTTACGATATTTTAAGTTGTGCGCATGCCGCTCTGGTCACCTCTGGCACTGCAACTTTAGAAACAGCTCTTTTTAAGGTTCCAGAGGTTGTTTGCTACAAAGGCAGCTATATTTCATACCATATTGCAAAAAGAATTATTAATTTAGACTATATCTCGCTGGTCAACCTAATCATGGATCGTGAAGTGGTAAAAGAATTGATTCAGGGAGAATTTAATTCAGATTCCCTTAAAATCGAATTAAATAAGATCCTGGAACCGAAAAATAGAGAGCGAATTTTTAAAGATTATTATGAGTTAGAACAAAAGCTGGGAGGAACCGGCGCCAGTTTGGAAACGGCTAAACTTATTTATAATTCTATAAAATAAATACCCAAAAATAGTACAATATCGATCTTAAGCGAGATGAAGAATATAGAAAGAAGTATGATAATGAAGCAGAGCCTAAGACTGGGCATAATGATTTTAACCGCTATATTTTTAAGTTCTTGCGGCGCTTCTAAACCTAAGATAATTACCACCAAAACCGAAAAAACTACCAAAAAACAAAACATTATGATCCTAAAATCACCAAAAATAAGGAGATCATAAAACCTAAAGATGATCGTGTTTACGATATTGTAAATTATGCGATAAGTTTTGAGGGCACTAAATACAAATACGGCGGCACTACAAAACGTGGCATGGACTGTTCTGGCCTAATGTATATTTCATTTCAGGAGAACGATATTGCCTTACCCAGGACGTCCCGTGCGATGTCTTTACAGGGCGAACGCCTTTATTTAAAAGACGTCACGGTTGGTGACCTTTTGTTTTTTGAAACTGATAAAAACCGAAAAGTAATTAATCACGTTGGGCTCGTGGTCGATATTTCGCAGGGTGATATTCTTTTTATACACTCTACCACCTCACAGGGCGTAATAATTAGCAAACTTTCTGAAAATTACTGGAACAACACCTTCGTGATGGCAAGGAGGATAATCTAATACAGTTCCGGAATATAGAAGCCATAAAAAATCATTCTTCAATAGACGATAGATGGCATCCTTCAAATTGATTGTCCATAAAATTCATATAGTATTGAAATCGGAAAATGAAAGCCTACGATTTCAGTAGTATTATCCAACGATCATTACTCCTTTTAAAATTTATTAGTCTTTAGTTAGAAAATCGTAAAGTTCTTAATGCCATTTGAGCCCTGAAATATTGAGTGAAAATTATTAATTTTAAACTGACCCTACTTTATAACTGGCAACAAGAATATGGGGTTTATAAATACTAAAATTCTTAAATTTTCTATTGCATTTTTATGCGGAATCTTAGCGGTGCATTTTTTTGAAATTCCGTTAGTGCTTATCTTTATTTCTAGCGGAATCATCTTTCCCATTTTCATATTCTTCTTCTTTAGAGCCCATATTCAGCTCTATCAACAAGCTTATTTTGGTATTTCCTGTTATCTCATTCTATTTTTGTTAGGAAGCATTTCCTACGAGCTTAAATCACCTGAAAATCGCTCTCAATATTTTTCAAATCTGGTTCAGTCTAATGAAGATTTTTTACAACTGAAACTAACGGAAGTACTAAAACCTAATTTTCAAAAACGTTTTATTGCCGAAGTACATCGAGTTACCCTTTCGCAAGATTCGACAAAATCAATGCCTACTTCTGGCAAAATTTTAGTGGGCATTCCTTTAAAATCCAATTTAGAAGTTGGGCAGAAAATTACGGTTCCGGCACAAATAACAAACATCAGTCCAGCATTAAATCCGCATCAATTCAACTATGCAGAATACATGAAATTTCAAGGGGTATTCTATCAAATTCAGCTTTCAGAGCACCAAATTTTAATCCATCAAAACCCTGCCCCACCTCTACGTACTAAATTAAGAGTATCACTGCTCCAAGCTTTGCAGGATACCGGTTTCAAAAAAGATGAACTTGCCGTAATTAAAGCTTTAATTTTAGGAGAGCGCAATGATATTTCAGATGAATTATATCAAAGCTATGCTGCCGCTGGGGCCATTCATATTTTGGCCGTTTCAGGATTACATGTTGGTATCATTTTATTACTCATTAATTTTCTTCTAAAACCACTGCAACAATCTAAATGGTTAAAACTCACAATTACTGTAATCGGAATTTGGAGTTTCGCCGTGCTAACTGGTTTTTCGGCTTCGGTAGTTCGCGCATCATTAATGTTTAGCTTTGTAGCTTTTGGGCTTCAGATCAACCGTAAAATCAATTTACTCAATACTGTGTTTTCTGCCTTTTTTATTCTCATAATAATTAATCCGTTATACATATTTCAGGTAGGATTTCAACTAAGTTTTGCAGCCGTATTTAGTATTGCATTATTTCTCCCCAGATTCCATAAACTTTGGTATCCTAAACAAAGGATTGTACGATTTTTTTATCAAATAATTACGGTAAGTCTCTGTGCGCAGATAGGGGTTTTACCCTTAAGTTTATTCTATTTTCATCAATTCCCGGGCCTATTTTTACTAACCAACATCGTGATACTTCCGGTACTCGGGGTTTTGCTTGTTTCAGGCATTTCAATTCTAATTTTAGGTATTTTGGGTATACGCCCTGAAATCCTGATCGACTTCTACTCTTTTTTGGTTGAAAAGCTTAATGAATTCATTAAGTGGGTAGCCAGCCAGGAAAACTTTATTATTAATGACATCCATCTTAGTGCTTTTTCAGTCTTATTTTTATTCGGGGTCATTATTAGCTTGTTCTTTTTACTTCGACAAAAACAGAAAAAACATGTGTTTTTAGTGTTAACGGCAATAATCGTATTCCAGATAAGTCTGTTAACTGACCAATATCAACATACTTCCCATGAAATTTTTATTCTGAATAAATCGAGAAACAGTATCATTGCTGAAAAGAAAGGCAAAAGATTAAATCTTTATAGCAATCATCTAAAAGATAGCAGCTGGAGTTACATCGATGATTTTAAAATTGCCGAAAAAATATCGAATATCAGGTTTAAAGAACTTGATAATTTCTATGAGTTAAAGCACAAAAGAATTTTGGTAATCGACAGTGCCGGGCTTTTTAATTTTCCTGAATTCAAGCCTGATATAGTATTACTTTCTAATTCTCCAAAAATAAATTTAGAGCGCGCAATTAAGATTTTAAAGCCAGGTATTATTATCGCTGACGCCAGTAACTACCATAATTTTATTAAATTATGGAAACAAACCTGTATACATAAAAAAGTCCCTTTCTACCAAACGGGTAAAAAGGGAGCTTTTAACTACTAACCACAAACTATTGTTTATGATACAACTAACACTTACTTACTAAACGTAGGTTCGAAGTTTTCATTGTATTCATTCCATGCTTTTTCAGTAGTTAATTTTTTATACTCATCTTTTGCGAATATTTTCAGGAAAATTTCGATCTGCGCCGGAGTTCTATAACCGGTTAATGGTGCAATCAATTCGCCTTTTTCATCGAAAAATACAATACTTGGATATCCTGAAATTTGTAAAGCCCGGGCAAATTCATGCGGACTGTTTCTTTTTCCTTTTAGTTCAGCTTTATATTGCGGATTAGCAAAAACTTCATCTTTGTATTTAATTTCTTCCTGCCCTTCTGCATTAAATTTTACCGGATAATAATTTTCATTAATAAATTCGGCCACCTTTGGATGACCAAAAGTGTTTTTATCAAGCATTTTGCAAGGCCCGCACCAATCGGTATAGGCATCCATTATAATATTCTTTGGCGTTTCTTTTTGTGCTTCCAGGGCCTCGTTCATCGTCATCCAGTTGATCTTACTTTCGGCTTCCTGCGCCTGTACGCCAGCACCAACTATCATCAACGCTATAAAAAGTAATGTTCTCATAGTATTCTTTATTTACTGTAAATAACAAAAAACGTTCCTTTTACAGAACGTTTTTACGCTAATATTAAAATCGTTATTATTCTATTGTTGTTTCCTGTGGGATGCCTTCTTCCATTTTAGCATCTTCTGCCCCGTGAGTTAGGCGTTTTAAAGGTTTCAGCATTGCAATAACGAGTAGGCCAATTATCGTCCAAATAACCAGTATCCCGGTAAATATTTCAAATTCTCCAAGGTCTTGCGCAAACTGACCAATAAGTCCGGCTACTTTATTTCCTAAACCTGTTGCTGCCCAGTACATCCCCATAATAATTGAAGCATATTTTAGCGGTGCTAATTTGGTAATAAAAGAAAGAGATACCGGTGAGGCACAAAGTTCTCCAATAGTATGAAACAAATAAGCTAAAATAAGCCAGTACATTCCTGAAGACCCTGTTTCTTGATACTGTATAGAAGCAGCACTCATAAAACCAAAACCTAATGCCATAATGATTAAACCTATAGCCATTTTAAATATAGACGAAGATTCTTTTCCCTTTTTCTTCCATTTATACCAAAAACTTCCAACTAAAGTCGCTAATGTGATAATGAAAAATGAATTTACCGATTGAAATACCGAAGCCGGAATTTCAATCCCCAGAAGATTTCTATCTACTTTCTCTGATGCATAAAGGTTCATTAATCCTCCGGCTTGTTCAAAAGCGGCCCAAAATAGAATGATTAATAAAAACGAAATTAATAATACCTTTACCCTGTCTTTTTCTATAGAGGTTAAAGGTTTATCCAAAATTGCACGATCAGTCTCATTTTTTCTGGAAATCAGGTTTCCAACATGTGATAGGTGCTTTTGCCCTAACATATACACAACTTGTCCTAATAACATCCCTATCGCTGCAAGGCCAAATCCCCAGTGCCATCCATAGTATTCAGCTAAAAACCCACAGGCAATTGGCGCTAAAAATCCACCAATATTAATTCCCATATAAAAAATATAGAATCCAAGATCTCTACGTTCATCACCTTGCTTATACAATCCACCTACCATAGAAGAGATATTTGGTTTTAAACCGCCTACTCCAAGGATGATAAATAAACAACCAATATAGAAAGAAGTTTCAGATTCAAATGATAATATTCCGTGACCAATACATAGGAGTATACCGCCAATCAAAACAGTTTTCTTTTGCCCTAAAAGTTTATCAGCCACCCATCCACCTGGAATAGAAGAAACGTAAACAAGCATGGTATACCATCCGTAAAGCTCTAAAGCCTCTGTGTTGGTCCACCCAAAACCGGGATTATCTGAGGTTGTTTCAGCAACAAGGTATAGCGTAAACAAGGCACGCATGCCGTAGTAAGAGAAGCGCTCCCATAATTCTGTAAAAAAAAGAATGTATAATCCTGCAGGATGTCCAAAAATCTCTTTTTGATTAACTGGAGGTGCGGTATTTGCCATAATTTTAAGTTTGTTGATAGATTTTTAAAGATGTTCTTTAATAAAGTTTGTCATTTTGGTATACAGGTGTAATCTAGTATTTCCGCCAAAGATACCATGATTTTTATCGGGATAAATTGCCCAATCAAATTGTTTATTAGCCTGGATAAGGGCCTCTACCATTCGCATGGTATTTTGCAGGTGCACATTATCATCCCCTCCGCCATGTACAATTAAAAAATCACCTTTTAATTTATCTACATGATTAATTGGCGAGTTTTCATCATAACCAGAAGCATTCTCCTGTGGTGTGGTCATAAAACGCTCGGTATATATCGTATCATAGAACCTCCAACTTGTTACCGGGGCTACGGCAATGGCCATAGTAAAAATGTCATTACCTTTTAAAATTGCATTAGAGGCCATAAAACCTCCAAAGCTCCACCCCCAAATCCCGATTCGGTCAGCGTCTATATAATCAAGTTCGCCAAGTTTTTTTGCTGCCGCTATTTGATCTTCTAACTCATATTTACCAAGTTCATTTTGAGTTACTTTTTTAAATTCGGCTCCTTTAAAACCAGTTCCTCTACCGTCGACGCAAGCAATAATGTATCCCTGATTGGCTAGTAATTGATACCAATAATCATTTGTATTGAAATAAGAATTAGAAACCGATTGTGATCCCGGGCCGGAATATTGAAACATCAATAGCGGATATTTTTTAGATTCATCAAAATCTGAAGGCTTGATGATCCACATATTCAACTCGTTGCCATTTACCGGAAGTGTAGATAATTCTTTAGGCGAGAAATGATAAGGTTTTTCAACTTCCAATAGCTCATCATTGTTTTTAATCTCCCGTACCAGTTTTCCGTTTTTGGCAAGATGAAGCGTATACTCCATAGGAGTTTCTACATTGGTAAACGCATTTATAAAATAAGTAAAATCCGTACTGAAATCGGCATTATTTGTTCCCGTTTTTTCGGTCAGTCGTTTCTTGCCTTTTCCATTTGTTTTTATCGAATAAACATCACGGTTTACACTTCCGTTTTCTGTGCTCTGGTAGAATAAGCGATTGCTTTCTTTATCATAACCATAGTAATTAGTGACTTCCCAATTTCCCTTGGTTACCTGATTTTTAAGTTTTCCGTTTTCAGCATATAAATAGATATGATTATAACCGTCACGTTCGCTTGTCCAGATAAAACTGTTGTCCTCCAAAAAGGTTAGATTATCAGTCACATCTACATAAGCCTCGTCTTTTTCAGTAAGCACAACTTTAGTACTATGATCCTCCGCATTTACAAAAATCAAATCTAATTGATCCTGGTGCCTGTTTAGCACCTGGGCACTCAAGATGTAATCTTTATTGGTCCATTTAATTCTTGGAATATAAAAATCGGAATAATCACCAAGATCAATTTCCTGCGTGGCTTCAGTTGCTACATCATACATATGCAGGGAAACATCAGAGTTTGCTTCACCGGCCTTTGGATATTTAAAAACCTGTTGGTCTGGATATAAGTCACTTCCAAAGATATCCATAGAAAACTCTGGAACTTTAGATTCATCAAACCTTAAAAAAGCGATTCTATCTCCTTTATTATTCCACTCAAATGCTTTTACAAAACCAAGTTCTTCTTCATAAACCCAATCGGTTACGCCATTAATAATACTATTGATTTTACCATCTTTGGTAATTTGCTTCTCACTATTCTCTACAACATCATAAACATAGATATTGTTATTAAAAACGTAAGCAATCTTAGAATTATCCGGAGAAAATGTGGGCTCCTGAATTTTCTTATCACTAAGTTTTGTAAGTTTTTTAGAATTTATATCGAAAATGTAGAAGATCGACTTCGAAGATCTTCGATAAATAGGTTGTGGATCCGTAGCCAATAGCATTTTGCTCTCATCCTGGCTTAAACTAAAATTCTGGAAACTCTTTAATCCTTCCAGGTTTTTAGTATCTACCAAGGTTCTGGTTTTCTTACCTGTTTTATAACTATAAACATCGACACTGGAATTACCGGAATCCGGATCGTGATCTAACACCACATATTCAACACCATTATTAAGGGATTGTAGGGATTGTAAGTGTTGCTGACTAAATTTTCCGCTCCATATTTCTTCAAGCGTGATATTCTTTTTCTGGGAAGTCGCAACAGAAGCTGCCATCATCATAAGCAGAACTAAAATTTTTGAGAACCTCATTAAATTTTTAAAAATTTTATTGCAGGCCAAGTTTACTAAATTTTGATGAAAAAGCAGGCCCAAGCCGTGTTAAATACTAACAATTTGTTAATGATGTTTTCAAACAAACCAAACTTGTCTTTAAATTTAATGTCTTAGCGCAACTCAATAACAATCGTATCTTTGCATTGAAACTATTTATAAAATTTCATGAAGGAACCAATTTCTGGCTTTTCAAAGCTAACAAAGGAAGAAAAGATTAACTGGTTAACAAAAACCTATCTGAATGACGATCCTAAAGCTGTAGATATTTTAAAACAGTATTGGAACAAAAACGAAAAGCTACAACAATTACACGAGGAATTTACCGAAAATACGATATCTAATTACTATTTACCTTTTGGTATAGCACCTAATTTTTTAATCAACGACGAGCTTTTTGCGATTCCAATGGCTATTGAAGAAAGCTCTGTTATCGCCGCAGCCAGCAAAGCGGCTAAATTTTGGAGAAGCCGAGGTGGATTTAAGACTGAGGTTATCGACACCGTAAAAGTTGGACAGGTACATTTTATTTACGAGGGAAGCGAAGAAAAATTAGAACTGTTTTTTAATCATTTAGAACCTAAACTTAGAGCCGCGGCTATACCTATTACCAAAAATATGGAAAAGCGTGGCGGCGGAATTAAAAGTATCGAACTGAGGGACCGTACTACTGAAATAGACAATTACTATCAATTACATTGTAGTTTCGAGACCGTAGATAGCATGGGTGCTAATTTTATAAATAGTTGCCTTGAAAAGTTTGCCGAAGTTCTTGAAAAGGAAGTTGCGGTTTGGGAAGGCTTTAATGAGAAAGAGCGTCATATAGAAGTTGTTATGAGTATTCTATCTAATTATGTTCCTGAGTGTGTGGTTAGAGCTGAAGTTTGCTGCCCGCTTGATGATCTCTCTGATGAACCCAATTTAAGCGGCGAACAATTCGCTCAAAAATTTTTAAGAGCGGTTAAAATTGCCGAAACCGAACCTTTTAGAGCTGTTACCCATAATAAGGGAATCATGAATGGAATAGACGCTGTCGTGCTTGCTACAGGAAATGATTTTAGAGCCATAGAGGCGGGCGTGCATGCCTATGCGGCGAAAGATGGACAATACTCCAGCTTAACGCACGCCAGAGTTGAGAACGGAATTTTTAAATTTTGGATAGAAGTTCCTTTAGCTCTGGGTACTGTTGGCGGCCTAACCAGCCTTCATCCATTAGTAAAACTGGCCATAGAAGTGCTTGGCCATCCTAATGCCAGAAAATTAATGGAAATTGTGGCCGTTGCCGGATTAGCTCAAAATTTCGCAGCCATAAAATCACTGATCACCACCGGTATCCAAAAAGGGCATATGAAAATGCATTTAATGAATATTCTTAATCAGCATCATGCAACTTTGGATGAAAAAGAAAAATTAATCGAATATTATAAAACCAATATTGTGTCGCATAGCGATGTTGCTGTGCAACTTGAAAAACTTAGACAATGAGATTTTACAGTCCCGGCAAACTTTTAATTACAGCAGAATATGCTGTTTTAGATGGCGCACAGGCCTTATGTCTTCCCACAAAAAAAGGGCAGTGTTTGAATGTTGAAGAAAATAATCTGGGAATCATCAACTGGATCAGTAAAGATGAACATGGTGAAGTCTGGTTTCAGGATCAATTTAAGAAAGATTCTACAGGAATAAAGTCGACTTTCCATCATAAAAATTCAGCTGACGATGCTGCAATATCAAAACGCTGTATTCAAATTTTAAATGCTGCTGAACAATTATCAGGACAGGACCTCTTTGCTAAGGGTTTTAATATCCAAACAGCCTTAGAATTTAAGCGGAAATGGGGATTAGGCACTTCTTCCACTTTAATCAATAACATCTCACAGTGGCTAAAAATTAATCCTTATATTTTATTGAATAAAACTTTTGGAGGAAGTGGTTACGATATTGCTTGTGCCCAAGCCCATAGTCCTATAACCTACGAACGTAAAAACGATACTCAAGTATCTTTAAAAGCAGGTTTTGATCCGGTTTTTTCAGATCATATTTACTTTGTTTATCTAAACCAGAAACAAAACAGTAGAGAAGGTATAGCGCACTACAGAACGAATGCCGTGGATGACCGACAAATTTTAATTGAAAAAGTATCCAATATAACTCAACAGCTCATTAAATGTGATCAATTAGCTGAATTTGAATTATTGATAAACATCCACGAAAACGTAATCTCGAAAGCATTAAACCTACCTAAAGTAAAAACCAAAACTTTTCCTGATTATAATGGAAGCATTAAAAGTCTTGGTGCATGGGGCGGTGATTTTATAATGGTAACCGGTAAAAAAGACCCCACTCCTTATTTTAAAGAAAAAGGATTTGAAGTGGTGATCCCTTACCGGGAAATGATTTTGTAATCAGGTTAGCTTACTTCATTTTTTTTAAAAATAATTTTTCATTTCGAAGTATCACAATCACTATAGCCACCAGAAAATTTAATCGCGATTATCTAGAAAGTATAGTCATAAAAAAAGCCACTCGTTTGAGTGGCTTTTTTTATGACTATACTAAATCCTAGTAGAATTTAGCTCTTTTATCTTCAATTTCGGCTTTAGCTTTTAAAGCCTCAAAAGCTCTGCTATTTGCCATTTGGCGACGACTGCTAGTTTCCTGCTGTGCAAATGGCTTATAAGAATCCAACTCTGGAGCTTCACTCTTACTTACTAATTCCACCACATAAACCCCTTTATCACCTACGATTGGTTTACTTGTTTCACCAACTCCCAATGCGTAAACAGCTCCTACAACTTCTGGTTCGCTACCGGCTCCGGCAAGTGTTGGAGAACTTAAGTTTACTGCGTTTGCAGTTTGAACAATCTTATTTTGATTTTCTGCAACCTGATCTACGGTAGTTCCAGATATCTTTTCTTTAATAATTTCAGCTTTTTTCTGCTTTGTAAGAATTGGAATAACTTCAGCTGAAGCATCTTCAGGACTCATCAGCCCTTTATTCTTCTTAGCAGTTATTTGCGCTACAATATATCCTGTTGGAGTTTCAAAACGTTTTACATCTCCTACTTTCGCATCATCCTCAAAAGCCCACTGTACCACTCTACGTTGCTGACCTACCCCGGGAATATTTTCGTCTAGAGCTTTCACATCACGTACGGTACGGATTCTATAATCTGCAGCTTTAGCCTCTTCGGTAAAATCACCTTCACCTGCAGCTATTTCAAATTTAGTAACCTCGTTAAAAAGTTTATTTCTTGTTCCTTCAGTAGCGTCAATCTCTCTGGCTACCGTAGCGATTTTAACTGCTTTCTCTCTATCGGTTTGTTCTTCGATATAAATTACGTGGTAACCAAAATCGGTTTCTACGACCCCTACCGTTCCTTCATTGTTATTTAAAACAAAATCATCAAAAGTAGGCACCATCATTCCCGGTCTAAAATAACCAAGATCGCCAGAATTTTGCGCAGCAGAAGGATCATCAGAAAATTCTGTTGCCAATGCGGCCATTTTCGATTTGTCTGCTTTTATCACTCCGGCTAAACTATCTGCTAATTGCTTCGCCGCAGATTCTGTTCGGGTACCACCAGCCTGAGCTCCCTGAAATCCTAACAAAATATGGCTTGCCTTTATAGAATCTGGAATCTCTTTCGTCTCTACCAACTTACTTAACTTCCAGTATCCGTTTTCTTCGTATGGGCCATAAACTTCACCTTTTTCAAGATTAAATAAATCATCGGCAAATTCTTTTGGCAGTTGATTTTTAAATTTGAAGGTTACCGGTTGTTGTAAATCTGAATTAGAGTTTACAAACTCCTGATCGTCTGAAGTCGTATTAAATCCTGCAATAGTATCATTCGTTTTAGAAACCGAGTTATACTCTACTCTATCTTCCAAAAGAGCACTCAAAGAATTTTTAGATTCTTCTTTATCTTCTACTGAAGGCTCTTCATTAAAAATAACATATTGAATATTACGAGCTGCCTCAGTTTCGAATTTAGCTTTATGATTATCTACGTACTCTTTAATTTCAGACTTAGAAACTTCAACTTCGTCATCTGGAATTGAAGAAAAAGGAATCTGTACATAACGAAGATCCATGGTATTATTTTGCAATTGGTATGCTTGTTTACCTTCGGTTAACGTTGCCCCAACACCAGTACGAATCATATTGGCATAAATATTCTGGGCAGCAGATTCTGCAAGTCCTTCTTCGTAGCTTAACCATTGCTGATACATCTGCGGTGAAGTTTGTTTTAAACTCGCCACATATTCTTTTACTCGATTTTCATCGAACATCCCGGCTTCATTAGTAAATTGGGGATTTTGAGACATTTGGGCTCTCATCATTTGTCTAACCTGAGCCTGCTCGGCTCTTATCCCAAGCTTTTCTACCTGCTCTTCAACAATAATTTGGTTTAATTCCTGATCCCAAACACGATTTACAGCCTGTGTGGTAGATATGTTGCCACGCATATTTTGTTGATATGCTTCTACCTGACGGGCAAATTCTTCCCTACTAATTTCCTCTCCATTCACGGTAGCTATAGAGTTATCTTTACCACTAAAACCACCACTTCTAATCACATCGGCAAGAACAAATGAAAATAATGCCAATGCAATAATTAAAATTAAGAAAACAGAACGTTGTCTGATTTTATTTAATACTGCCATTTTTGGATATAATTTATCAAAATATAGTGGGCGAAAATAGTGTTTTTAGGCTAATAATAAAACTTATGATTAGCAAAATATTAACTTTTTAACGCTTTAATCTTCAGACTTGATTTTAAGCTCTACAAGATCGATTTTTGTATTAGAAACATCCAGGATAGTAAACTCGAATTGATCTATACGAACCACTTCGTTTTGATGGGGAATTTCCTCGGTATGATTCACGATAAAACCTCCCAAAGTTTCATAGTTTTCGCCGGTAGGAATATTTAAACGATAGGTTTCATTGATATAATCTACTTCAACACGTGCCGAAAATTTAAAATGTTCGTCACTTATCTTCTCATCCACCAAAATGGGTGAATCGTGCTCATCTTCTATTTCGCCAAAAAGTTCTTCCACGATATCTTCAATGGTCATCATACCACTGGTACCTCCATATTCATCAATAACCACTGCAATACTTTTACGTTTTTTAATTAAAACATTAAGCACATCCTTTACCCACATCGTTTCTGGAACAAAAATTACAGGTAACAGGATTGAATTTACAGATGCCGGTTTTTTAAACAGCTCAAAAGAATGCACATAACCTATAATATCATCAATGGTATCGTTATAGATTAAAATTTTTGAAAGACCGGTTTCCGTAAAGGTTTTTACCAAATCTCCCGGTTCCTGATCCTGATTTACCGCAATGATTTCGGTTCGGGGAATCATAACCTCACGGGCCTTAATATCCGAAAACTGCAATGCATTTTGAAAAATCTGAATTTCAGAATCCACTTCATCCTCCTCTTCTACCGTTTCCATCTGTTCACTAATAAAATTCCCCAGTTCTATTTTGCTAAATGCAAGTTGGACTTCATCTCCATCGGTTTTAAAGAAACGTTTTAAGATCATATCTGATATCCAGATCACAAATGAAGAAATAAAGCTGAACAACAGATAAAAAAGATATGCCGGTACTGCAAAAAACTTCAACATGGTATTGGCATAAATCTGAAAAAAGACCTTCGGTAGAAATTCTGCCGTAACTAAAATAAGCAGTGTCGACAAGACGGTTTGGGTAAACAAACTTAAATCGGTTACCAGATAATTTAAAATGGCGTTATGTAAAGGCTGAATTTCATTAAGCCAGGCCATAATTAAATCGCCCATATAAAAACCATACACCACAAGGGCGATATTATTTCCTACAAGCATGGCAGCGATAAACTTAGAAGGCTTTTTGGTAAGGCGCTTTAAAACTTTAGCCAAAAAATCATTCTGAAGCTTCTCTATTTCAATATAGATTTTATTCGAAGAGACATAGGCAATCTCCATACCCGAAAAAAATGCGGAAAGTAGTAATGAAAAAATAATGATGATGGCCTCTGCACTCATTATTTCTTATTTTTTTGTCTCTTTTCAAGCTTTCTCCTAAAATTTCTTTTGAAGAAAAACATAAAAATGGCCATTGCGGCCAGGAATATAAAAATATACGCTCTATTGCGCTCGGTATCCCAAATGGCAAAAGTTTCAAAAATAAAGAAACCTCCCATGATTAAATATGCATACTCGAAATACCTGAAATATTTTGTCATTTTTCGGACTCTTCTATGTTTTGAATCCCACTATTGGTTCTAAAGTTGAATTTATCGAAATTTTGATTGGAATCAAAACCCATTCCTTCATTAAAAGAACCATCGGGAAACTTAATTTGATTTTCACGATCGGTAAACACCCAACTTTGATTTTGATCCCAATAAAGCTGATCGCCTTCTAACCGGGTACTATCTGCAGTAAAGATCACTACGTTACCACGCAGATCTACTAAACCGGTACCATCATATACAATCCCGTAATCTGCTGTGACCGTACTCTTTTGATCATCTTCATCAAAGAACTCGATATATACCCCTTCTGGAAATTCTCGAAAAGGAAAATCTTTATTTGTAAAATCAAACATTTTCTCACTTTGCAGGGTCGCCACTACACGACCAGAATCTGTATATTTTAAAAGGATACCGTTAGCAATTCCTGCCGGTGCATCTGCAGGATTTTGAAGGGCCCTTACTTCATTTAAATTACCCTCACATGAAAAAAGCATTGTCACGCCAATAAGCGTGACAATGCCTTGTATTATTTCACGATATGTGATTTTCATATTATAATTGAGGGATACGCACAGTTTCGCCTATCCAACAACCAATTTGGATAGCATCTCCTGCTTTTTTCCCTTCCTGGAATACATCAGCTTTTTGTGGGGCACGACCATTATAAGCCGCAACTGTTGCATTAGCATGATTAGAAAGAGATGGGTCAACTCTACCCGCTTTTGCTACATACTCTGCAGCTAACCAGTACACCGCTCTTTTATCGAAAGCAGTTTCTCCACAGTTATTAGCACTATCAGCATACATATCTGCAATATTCAAATACGCTCTACCGTAAGATGGCTTAGCCTGAATTGCTTTTTTGTAGAAACTTCTTGCCTGAGAAAAACTTCCTGAAGATTTATAGTTCTGAGCAATTCTATAATAGATCTTAGCTTTATCTGCAGGATCTTCTTCAAGTTCTGCAGCCTCATTATAATACTCTAAAGCTTTAGATCTATCCCCATCAGCTTCAGCTAACTGTCCCAAAGAATAGGCAGAAGCTGCTGAAGGCTCTAATTGGTGAAGCGCTTCAGAAATTTTAAAGAATAATGGATCTTCACAATCTTTAGCAGATAGACGCGCATTCGCATTTCTTAACCATGAAACATCTCCTTTTTTAGCTTCAAAGTCTTTTTCATAAAGTGGCACAAGATTATCACAATCTGCACGGGCACCTAATTTCGCATTTAATGCATTTTTCACCGCATTAAAATTGGTTAATCTTTGCTCAGCAATTTTTGCAGTTTTTGCTTCTTTAGAAGTTAAATCTTCACCAGCATCCTGTTTTTCAATAAGTGGCTGAAGACGATCTGCTTCGTTAATTTCTTCTTCTTCTATTTTCGCCATTACTCGATCATAGATATCGAAAACATCCTGTAACTCACGATCCCCGGCATCCTGCATATTCACCATTAAGTCGAAGTATGCATAAAGACCTTTAGGGCTGGTAAAATTATCTTTATCTTCAGTGTAAGCCTTATCAAATGCGTTGAATCTATCTTCTGTAGTTCCAACTTTATTGTCAAACTTTAATAATGCTATATCACTATAAATGTCACCCTTCTTAGTTTTTTCTGGGTAGTGCTCTAATCTTCCCATATACACATCGATTAACTCATCGATATATTTTGCTTTTTCATCTCCAGTAGCTTTGTCTATTTTATAATTAAGCACCATAGCTAAATACTGGAAGGTAGCCAAACTATAATCTGGGCATTCTTCTTTTACTTTCATTAACGGCTCGTATGCCGCATCATAATTCTTCGCCTTAGCATCGTCATAAGCTAAAGCAGCAGTAGTCGTACAATCCTGTGCAAATGCTCCAGAACCTAGCATTACCGCCGATAATAAAACTATAAATCTCGCTTTCATCTTGTTGTTTATTATGGTTAATTAAACTTTCTCTTTACAAACCATTGGTCATTCAAAGATAAACCAATTGATAATTTAAAAAAATTCTCTTGTATTAAACCTGAGTTAGTTGTACCGCGCTGTCCATACTCCAGACCCAGATTAAGATTAGAGAAATCTCCTCCAATCGGTAATCCTAATCCAAAAGATATGCCAAACTCATCAATAGACTCTCCATTAAGCTGCAACCCAGTTTCTTCGAAACGTCCTCCAAAGCGATAAACAACACGTTTAAAATAACTTGTAAGTGAGCTATATTCTGGTACAATATAACCTCCCAATCGATATGCGTTACCATCATTATATTCTACGTCATTCACCGGAGTATTAAAAACCGAGATTTCCGGTATACTTCCAAATGCGGAATATTCTCCTCCTAAAAACCATTTATTTGGTCTACCAATCCCTAAACCAAATGTTGCTTTTGATGGTAATGTTATATCTTGAGACTCCATATCAAAAGTCTTCACATTAAATATGTTTTCCCCATTTGCGGTAAATAGTACATTCCCAATCTCTCTATAACTCTCTGATGTTATATCAGCCTCAGGTGTATAAACAGCAGAAGCATGTAATTTTAATCCATTTTTCAATTTTGTTTGATAGTCTAATCCAAAATTAAAATTGAAACCTGATATATCAGAGCGATCTATATCCCGGGTACCATATTGTATACCTTCTCTTACAACCGTTCTTCTATGCTGAATATTTCCAAAATTGTAATCTGCATTTACTCCAATACTTAAATCCCTGCTTATGGCGTATGCGGCAGAAAGAAATACTTTATTCATTCCTCCACGGCCTCTTAACCTGCTGGCTCCATTTTCTTCAATATCATAAATTCGATATCCAACTGAAGAATATGGGATTAATCCCACACCAAAACCAAAACGCCCAACAGGAACACCTAATCCTAAATAATCTAAAGAAACATTTTTGGTTCGATCTTCTGCTCCCTGAGTTTCTTGCTTTGTAGACTCTACACTTGCCCCTACGACATAAGTGGTCCTGGCCAGCTTACCATATCCTGCAGGATTTGTAAGGTTCATATGAATACTATCCGAAAATGTACTAAGACCTCCCATGGCCCTGTTTTCCACAGTTCCTTTAAAATTGGTGATCCCTACGCCGTAATAAGAATACGGCGAAGAAGTGTTTTCCTGAGCTTTCGCCCAAAACGCAGAAAATAAAGCTACGATTACTATAAATCGTTTAATCATTGAGTTTTATTATATTCTAAAATGTAGTTTAAACCCTCTAAAAGAAAATTTGAGTTCGCAAATATGCTATTTTTTAGTCGCTTTGACAAAAATAGAAGATCACCACCCGTCAAAATAACTGTTAAATCTTTAAATTCTGAATAATAACGGCTAATCATTCCATCAATTTCTGCGGCAAAACCAAAATAAATACCACTTCTTAAACTTTCTTTTGTAGAGTTCCCTATCAATTTTAGATGGTTACTATCTGATTGTATTAACGGTAATTTTTCGGTAAACTTATGTACGGCCTGAAATCTCATTTGCAAACCAGGAGAAATCCCTCCTCCTAAATATTCAGATTCACTATTAACAACATCATAAGTCACACAGGTTCCTGCGTCGATCACTAGGCAATTTTGCTTTGGATAGGCATATACTGCTGCCGCTGCAAGGGCTATACGATCTTTACCCAATGTCTCGGGAGAACTGTATTTATTTTCAAAAGGCAGTTTTATTTGATGATCTAAATAATATAAAACAGAATGCTTTTGAAGTATTTTTTTTAATGAATCATCATCTTTCAACACACTGGAAAGTATCGAAAATTCAATCTGGGGATATTTTTGAAAAATTTTTTCAATTTTTTTATTTTTTTCCGACTTCAGAAACTTAAAGCTTTCCAAAACCCTATGATTTTGAAAAACAGCAATTTTCGCAAAAGTATTCCCAAGATCAATAACAAGATTCATAGCCTGATTTTATAAAATGCGAAGTTACAAAAGCATTTTTTTAAAAAAAGGCTTGTGAGTTCCTAAAATTGAATTTATATTTGCAACCGCTTTCGAAAAGCAACTGGTGCCTTAGCTCAGTTGGTAGAGCAAAGGACTGAAAATCCTTGTGTCCCTGGTTCGATTCCTGGAGGCACCACCTTTAAAAAGCCCGCTAATTTTAGTGGGCTTTTTCTTTTTAAAAAATCAAACTAATTTTTCAATTCACATACAACTTTTGAGATTGATCCCTTTTATACCTTAAATGGGGTTGTTATAAACCTGGGATCCACCTTAATTTTTTGAAACTCTATTGCTTCAGCTTCAATAGAAATATAATTGAATTCATTAATAACTTTCCCTACACATCGATAAATCCCCTTATTATACAATGGATATTTAGCTACCTTGTCTGGGAATTGAACCGTATCAAAAATATTGTAGTCTATATCATAAAATGTAGCAAAACACATTTCTTTACCTCCAGAAGTTGTTGTTTTTTTTGTACAAATTAACTTCCCGTAGATGCTTACTTTTTTCCCTACGAAATTCTTAAGCTCATCTACTCTTGTATAATCATATACAGGATCCTGCAACAACTCAAAATAATTGCAAAGAGGAAAGCCTAAAAGCTCTATCTGATCGTAAGCGTCTATCAAAGCTGAATATTGAAATTCTGGCAATACATATTCTTTGTGCTGAATCTTAAACAGTCCCGGCTGATTGCTGTTTTTCTTTGATTTTATTTTTCTGAAATAAGCTTCCCATAATAACTGATGTTTATCTTTTCCAGTAAATCGAAACGCCCCCACCTTTAGTAATATTCGAAGTTGCTCTATAGAAATTTCCACCCTATCAATAAAATCGTCCAGGCTTTTATAGTATCCAAAAAACTGGCGATTTTCTAAAATCTGCTGTATGGTTTTTGCTTCTAGCTCTTTGATGTATCCAAAACCCAGGTAGATATTTTTCCCTAGTATCGTATTAGGATGATCGCTATGATTAATACAGGGTGCCAGCACATTACCACCACATTTTTTTATTTCCTGAATATAAGTTTCAACCGAATAAAATCCGCCCCCGTTATTAAGCACTGCTACCATAAACTCTAAAGGAAAGTATTTTTTAAGATATAAACTCTGGTAACTTTCTACGGCATAAGAGGCCGAATGCCCTTTTGGAAATGCATAGCCGGCAAACGATGAGATTTGTTCCCAAACCTCATCGGTGATTTGTTGAGTATACCGTCTTTCTTTACAATTACTACGAAATTGTGCTTCAATTTTTTCCATCTGCCCTTTTGAAGTTTTCTTTCCACTCATCCCCCTTCGCAATACATCGGCATCATCAAAACTAAGTCCGGCAAAATGATGTGCTACCTTCATCACATCTTCCTGATATACCATAATCCCATAGGTATCGCCCATAATTTCCAACATTACCGGGTGTCCCTGATCTCGTCGTTTAGGATCCCGATGTCGCTTAATATATTCCTCTTTCATCCCACCGCTGGAAATCCCGGGCCTTATAATGGAGCTCGCAGCTACAAGATTCATATAATTATCTGTCTGCAACTTGGTAAGTAAACCACGCATTGCCGGCGACTCTACATAAAAAACCCCCATACAATCACCCATTTTAAGCAGATTGTTGATTGCCGGATCTTTTTTAAATTTTGAAATGTTATCGATATCTTCAATAAAAGCATCAGGTTGATTTTGCCGAATCAACTCTAAAGTATCTGTTATTTTAGATAGTCCCCGCTGCGCCAGAATATCGAATTTATGAATCCCAACTTCTTCTGCAATATTCATGTCGATTTGGATCGTCTGAAAGTTTTTAGGTGGTAAAAAAGTAGCACCGTAATTAAAAATATCATCATTAAGGATCAAAATACCCCCTGAGTGTACACTTAAATAGTTAGGAAATCCCGCAATTAAATTCCCATAATTTAGTACTAAAAGTTCCATTTTATCTAAGCTCGAGCGTTCGAATCGCCCTAATGAAAGTTTATCAATTTCAGCCTTAGGAAGTCCAAAAACCTTCCCTAATTCCCTAATTACGGCACGACGTTTAAAAGTCACATAGGTCCCCATTAAGGCTACATGATCAAAGCGATTAAAAATAAAACGAGTTACATCTTCACGATCTCTCCAGGAAAAATCGATATCAAAATCTGGCGGAGAACTTCTATTTTCATTAATAAAACGTTCAAAATAAAGATCCAACTCTATAGGATCCACATTAGTAATCCCAATGATATAAGCTACAATAGAATTCGCACCACTACCACGCCCAATAACAGGATAATCTTTACTACGGGCATATTGTACAATTTCATGATTAATCAGAAAGTAAGAAACAAAGCCCAGTTTTATAATAGCTGTAAGCTCTTTATTTAATCTGGCATACACTTCTTCATCGGCTTCCGGATATCGATTTTCAATATTATCATAACACATTTTTCGCAACTTAAGCTCATCTGCTTTCGCCTCATCGATGCTCGATAAATTGTTGTTTTGTTTTTTACTAAAAGTGAATTCTACTTCACAACCTTCAGCAAGCGCTTTAGTGTTCGATAAAATTTCAGGAAATTCTTTAAAAACTTCGTTTACCTCTTCTTTAGAAAGCATTTTATCTTCAGGATTCCCTTGTTCTTCTACCGCAAGTTTACTCAGCAATGTATTATTATCAATGGCCCGCAATAATCTATGTGCGTTAAAGTCTCTTTTACTTCGGAAAGAAACCGATTGTAGAACCACTAATTTTGAAGTATAATTTTTGTAGCCTGAAAATTTCAGTTTATTTAAATCTCGCACTGAAACTCCTATAAATTCATTTTCCATGAATTCAGTTTTGTTAGTTTCCAGCACTTTTATAAAAGGATAAATTATATAGCAACCTTCTAATATTGGTGCATTTTTATCAAAATTCATTTTAGCATGTAAATGACTAGAGAGATGCTGATTCATCTCCCTAAATCCGTTTCTGTTTTTAGCAATCACCACATACTGCTGCTCTACACCATTACGAAAATCTATGCCCACCAACGGTTTTATGGAGAAATTCTTTGCCTGTTTTAAAAAACTTAAACAAGCCGAAGTATTATTAATATCGGTAAGAGCGACATAGGTAGCTTTATTCGACTCTGCTAATTTCAGCAACTCGTTTTCAGAAAAAGTGCCATACCTCAGCGAAAAATAAGAATGACAATTTAAATACATAATCTTCCTTTCTATATTCCAGTTTATTTTTTTAGCTTTTAGCTAACCACTTTCAACTTGCTTTGATTAAAGATTGAGCTAATAATACCTTTTTAGTTTTTCGAATAACTCCCTCTTCAACTAAACTCTATTCTCTAGTTGAAGGAATACTTCTCGAATTCATTATTGATATCTATATCAAAGCTTATTGCAGTTATTTTCAATTTTCGATATAAACTCCACCGCTGGGAGCTATTTATTGATTTCGATGTGCCAGGACGATTGGAGGCTCTCCATCAAAAGGATTACGCATTCTTCCAATAGTTTTTGCACCCATACTTACTGCCCTTACTACACTACGCTCGCCATATTTGTCTTTAATTCGGTCTAAAGAATGATATAAGCTCAGCATCTTTTCACTATCATCAAACAAATTAATTTGGTAATGCCCACCTACAAGTCCGCTTAGCTTCACTCCGATAAGCCGAATCAAAACCCGTCGATTATATAGCTTTTTAAAAAGTTCTTCTGCCTTTGGTATTAAAATATGATCGGCACTGGTATAAGGAATTTTTACCTGAAGGGTACTGGTTTGAAAATCTGAGTATCTTATTTTCACACTGATATTCGAGGTGAGCTTATTCCCTCTTCGTAACTGAAACGCTAAACTCTCGGTCATTGCCACCAAAGTGGCATGCAAGCGGGTAACATCTGTAGTATCCCGATGAAAAGTGCGTTCATTTGAAATCGATTTACGATCATGAAACGGAATAATAGGAGTATGATCAATACCCTGAGCCCGTTTCCAAATGGTACGTCCGTTTTTACCCAATACTCCTTCTAAAACTTCTACCGGCATTTCCTGTAGTGTTTTCACCTTATACACCCCAAGCCCCATAAGTAATTGAAAGGTTTTATCCCCGATCATAGGGATTTTATTCACATCAAGTGGCGCCAAAAATTGTTTTTCTTCTCCAAGCCTAATAACACTCATCGCATCGGGTTTCACTTCGCCCGTGGCGATTTTAGAAACTACTTTATTTTGCGATAACCCTACAGAAATTGGTAAACCACTCTCTTTGATGATACCTTCCCTAAGCTCTTTAGCAAATCGCTCGATCCCAAAAAAACGATCCATTCCGGTAAGATCAGCATAAAACTCGTCCACGCTAGCTTTCTCAAATAACGGCACCTGATTTTTAATAATCTCGGTTACCAGGTGTGATTCTTTGGTATAAATACTGGCATTCCCTTTTATATAAACTGCATGCGGACAAAGCCTTCTGGCAATTTTCATTGGCATTCCCGATCGAACACCAAATTTTCGGGTTTCATAACTACACGAAGCTACCACGCCACGATCCCCCATCCCCCCAACAATCACCGGTTTATTCTTTAATTCTGAATGATGCTTTCGTTCTACCGAAACAAAAAAAGAATCCAAATCAAGATGTAACACTGACTTCAAAATCATATATTTTTGGATTTAATCCTATTTAATGGATTTATTCCAAAACTATAAAAATAAATAAAGCGAGAACGTTAAAATCCCGCTTTAGATCATTCATTTTCTATAAGTGTCGATGAATAGCGACCTTTTCGATTAAATTTATTTATCAACAATATGGGTTGGACTACCGTAAAATAATTCGGCACTTTCCATAATAGTTTCAGAAAGCGTTGGATGTGGATGTATGGTAAGCGACAAATCCCTTGCCGTGGTCCCCATTTCTATTGCTAAGGCAATTTCAGGAATCAAACTTCCGGCATTTTTACCGGCAACACCACCTCCCAGAATAATTTCAGATTCTTTATCTACAATTAATTTTGTAAGCCCATTATCGGTACCCAACGCCTTAGCTCTTCCTGACGCCGACCATGGAAATTTTACCACTTTCGCATCGATATTAGATGACTTTAGTTCTTCTTCTGTAAGGCCACACCAGGCAATTTCTGGATCGGTAAATACAATGGCAGGAATTACTTTTGCGTCGTAAGCAGATCCTTTCTCTCCTTTAATCACTTCTGCTGCAACTCGACCTTCATGCGAGGCTTTATGCGCAAGCATGGGCTGTCCCGTTATATCACCAATAGCGTAGATATTATTTGCTGAAGTTTTACGATTGCTAAAGACTTTTATAAAACCGTCTTGCCCGATTTCTACTCCGGCATTTTGTGGTTTACTAGCTTTAACATTTGGTTTTCGCCCGATAGCCACCAATACTTTATCGAATTTCTTTTTCTGCTCTTTGTCGCCCGACTTCAATACTACTTCTACTTTCTTCTTTTTAGCGTTTACTTTTTCGACTTTAGTATCAAAATACAGGTTTTTAAACGGGTGTTCTTTTTCAAAAACCTTTACCAGATCACGATCAGCACCTGGCAAAAATCCAGAGGTCATTTCAGCAACAGAAACTTCACTCCCTAAATTAGCATACACACTACCAAGTTCCAAACCAATATAGCCACCACCAATCACCAGTAACTTTTTAGGGATTTCTTTAATATCCAGTGCATCTTTAGAATTCCAGATCAATTGATGATCTACCTCGATATTTGGCAACTCGGTTGGCGTGGATCCGGTAGCAATAATCACATTTTCGAACTCCAGTTCGTATGAATCTCCTGAATTCTCTTTAATCTCCAACGTTTGTTCATCTTTAAAAAAAGCTTTCCCCTGGATAAACTCCACTTTTCTGGCTTTACTAAGCTGCCCTAAACCGCTGGTTAGTTTTTTTACAACCTCATCTTTCCATTCACCAATTTTCTTGACATCGATTTCAGGTTCGCCAAAACGTACTCCAAAATTCGCTAATTCTAATGCTTCCTTTTTCACCTTCGCCACATGTAACAAGGCTTTAGAAGGAATACAACCGCGATATAAACAAACACCACCAGGATTAGCTTCCGGATCGATTAAAGTGGTTTTGATTCCCAAATCGGCTGCTCTAAAAGCCGCTGCATAACCGCCCGGACCTGCACCGATTATAACCAGTTCTTTTTTCTCTTTCTTGCTATTTGCCATAATTTCTTTTTACTCGATAATCGAGATTTAAATATTGCAAAGGTTATTTAGAAAATAAAATTACTCTTCTAAACTGTTAAGCTTAGCTCATAGGAGCGCTAATTACGCCCCAAGCAAAGCTTTGTAAGGATCTTCCAGCGCCTGTGTGATCCAATTTATAAACGCGGCGCCATCGGCGCCATCGATTAAACGATGATCGTAGGATAAGCTTAATGGTAAGATTTCTCTTGGCTTAAATTCATCGTCGATATACACCGGTTTTTTAGCCGAACGTGAAATTCCCAAAATAGCCACTTGGAATGCAGGAACGATCGGTGTAAAATTAGTACCTCCAATTCCGCCAAGATTAGAAATAGAGAAATTAGCCCCTTCCATATCTTCCTTGCTTAATTTTCCATCCCTGGCTTTTTCAGCGATATTAGTTAATTCCGTAGCAATTTCTATAATACTTTTCTTATCGGCATCTTTAATAACTGGCACTAAAAGTCCTTTTTCTGTAGCTACTGCAATCCCGATATTTACATAATTCTTCAGAATCATCTCTTCGTTTTCCATATCTATACTGGCGTTAAACTTTGGAAATCGAACTAATGCACTCGCAACGATTTTAGTCAATAATGCGGTAATCGTTAATTTCCCACCGGCTTTTTCGGCTTTATCCTGATTCACCTCTAAATATTGCTGAATATCAGTAATATCGGCTTCATCAAACTGGAAAACATGCGGAACCGATTGCCAGGAAGCAGTCACATTTTTCGCCGTCGCTTTTCGAATATTATTTAATGGCTTACGCTCCACACTGCCCCATTTTTCAAAATCAGGTAAAGAAATACTGGCTGATCTTGTTGATTTCTGACTATCTTTTTTAGCAAATTCTTTGACGTCTTTTTCTGAAACTCTCCCCGAAATCTCTTCTGCCAGTTCAGTAAGATCTACACCGAGTTCTCTTGCTAAGCGACGAGTACCTGGCGAAGCCTGAATTCCGGCTCCGGTAGATGACTCTCCTGAAGATTCTCCAGACTTCTTATTTTCTTTTTCTTCAGAAGTTTTGTCAGCCTCAGATTCATCCTTTTTAGATGATTTTTTCTCATCCTTATTTTCATCCGCATCATCTTCCTCAGGCTCTTCGTCGTTATCTTCCGGATTTTCCTCTTTTATTTTTTTCTTTTTCTTTCCAGACTGTTTTTCTCCAGAATCTTCATCTTCATTTTCATTTTCTTCTTCGGAAGTATTTTCTTTTTCCTTCTCTTCTTCTGAAGCTTCCCCGTTATCTTCCTCAGTTTCATCATCATCATCATCATCAGATTCTTCCAAAAGAATAATGACTTGACCAACTTCAACCTCATCACCTTCACTGATCTTTATTTCTTTTATAGTCCCCGCGGCCGAACTTGGAACTTCTACTGAAGCTTTATCACTTTCTACAGCAATAACACTCTGATCTTTTTCGATTTTATCACCTTCAGCAACTAATACCTCAGAAACTGTTGCAGATTCTACTCCGTCACCTATTTGCGGAACTTTAATTTCTTTAGCCATTTTCTTTTCTTTTATTGGTTAAGACGTTCTTGGATTTGGTTTTTTAGCGTCGATATCAAATTTCTTCGCCGCTTCTTTAAGCTGCTTTGCTTTAATCTTCCCTTCATTTGCTAATTCATAAAGCGCAGCAAAAACAATATGCGCTGCGTTTACTTCAAAAAATTCGCGTAATTCTGGTCTCGCGTCACTACGCCCAAAACCATCGGTACCCAAAACAGCAAGATTAGTCGGAAACCATTTTGCAATCGACTCAGGCAATGCTTTCACATAATCTGAAGCTGCTACAAAAATCCCTTTTTCGTCTTCCAGACATTCCTGGATATAATTTTTATCTTTATTTAATTGCGTTTTTAAACGATTGTTACGCTCGGTATCTATGGCATCGTCATAAAGCGCTTTATAACTGGTAATACTCCAAATATCTACGGCGACATCATATTCTTTTTCTAAAATATTGGCAGCCTCCAATACTTCGGCCATAATAGAACCGCTACCAAAAAGATGTGCTTTTTTATCAGTTTTGCGTTTTCTGCTTTTCTGAAATTTATACAATCCTTTTAAAATACCCTCTTCACTATCTTTTGGCATTTTAGGCATTTTATAAGTTGCATTCCCTAAAGTGATATAGTAGAAATAATGCTTTTTATCGATATACATTTCTTTAATCCCAGCTTCTACTATCGTTGCCAGTTCATAGGCAAAAGCAGGATCGTAAGCTTTTAAAGTAGGAAAAGCCAAAGCATATAAATGACTGTTCCCGTCCTGATGCTGCAATCCTTCACCTGGCAAACTTGTTCTCCCTGAAATACCTCCAATCAAAAAGCCTTTGGCGCCGGCATCGGCTGCGGCCCACATTAAATCACCCGTTCGTTGAAAACCAAACATCGAGTAGAAAAAATAAAATGGGATCATTGGTTTTGCCTGATTAAGATAAGCAGTACCTGCAGCTATAAACTCGGCCATACAACCCGATTCAGTTATTCCTTCTTCCATGATGGCCCCATTTTCAGATTCTTTATAGAACAACAGACTTTCTTTATCTACCGGCTCGTATAACTGTCCCCCAGGGGCATAAATCCCAACTTGTCTAAATAAGGACTCCATCCCAAAAGTCCTGCTTTCGTCAGGAATTATGGGCACAATATATTTCCCCAGTTCTTTATCTTTAAACAACCTGCTCAAGGTTTGGATCATCACCATGGTCGTCGCAGCCTCATCATCTCCAGAGCCTTCCAGAAAACTTTTAAAAACTTTTTTATCGGGCTCTTTTAGCGCTTCGCTATTGTCTTTTCGCTGCGGAAGAAAACCACCTAATTTTTCCCGCTTTTCGTGTAGATATTTAAGCTCTTCACTATCTTCTTCAGGCTTTAAAAACGGAATATCTTTTAGCTCTTTATCTGAAATCGGAAGACTGAAAAAATCTCTAAATGCCTTCAACTCTTCTTCTTTAAAGCTTTTGGTTTTATGCGATACATTACTGGCTTCACCAGCTTTTCCCTGTCCATAACCTTTGATGGTTTGTGCAAGAATAATTGTAGGCTGACCTTTATGCTCGGTGGCCTGCTTGTAAGCGTTGTATATCTTTTGATAATCATGCCCGCCTCGTTTTAGACGTTTTAATTCATCATCAGATAGATTTTTTACGATTTTGGCAAGGTTCTTATCTTTCCCAAAGAGATCTTCACGAATAAACGCTCCTTCAGAAAATGCATATTTCTGAAGTTGCCCATCGGGGATTTCGTTCAACAGGTTTACTAATTTACCATCGGTATCTTTTTCAAAAATAGGATCCCAATCTTTTCCCCAGATCAGTTTGATAACATTCCATCCTGCCCCCTGAAATAATCCCTCCAACTCCTGGATGATCTTACCACTACCACGAACAGGACCATCTAATCGTTGCAAGTTACAATCGACAACAAAGGTTAAGTTATCCAGTTTATCTCTGGCAGCAACACTAATGGCTCCACGGGCTTCAGGTTCATCCATCTCTCCATCTCCTAAATACGCCCAAATTTGCTGATCGTTCTTTTCTATAATTCCTCGTTTTTCAAGATACTTATTAAAACGTGCCTGATAGATTGCACTTATAGGACCTAATCCCATAGAAACTGTTGGGAAATTCCAAAAATCGGGCATTAGGTGCGGATGCGGATACGAGGTTAATCCTTTATCTGACTTTACTTCTCTACGGAAGTTTTCTAAATGCTCTTCTGTAAACCGACCTTCTAGAAATCCCCTGGAATAAACTCCCGGGGAAGCGTGCCCCTGAAAATATACTAAGTCTGACCCCGCACTTCGATCCATTTTAAAAAAGTGGTTAAAACCAACTTCCCATAAGTGAGCGATTGAAGAATACGTAGAAATGTGCCCACCAATTCCTTTACTTTTATTATTGGCTCTTACCACCATTGCCATGGCATTCCAGCGAATGTAAGCCAGTATTTTTTCTTCGATTTCAATATCTCCGGGATATTGTTCTTCATCCTCGGGACTAATGGTATTAATGTAAGGTGTCGTTAAAGGTAAGTCTGATTTTACACCGTGCTTTTGAGCTTCTGCTCGTAATAATTTCAGAATTTCTTCTACTCGTTCTTTAGACTCGTTTTGCAAAACCCACCTAAGGGAATCCAGCCATTCCTGGTTTTCAATTTCGGCTGCTGCTTCTTTTTCCTCTGCCATCTTTTGAGATTTATTAGTTGGTAATAGAGTGGTCTCTCTCCTTGAAATTACCAATTAATAAAACCGACTTCAAATGATTAACACAAGATTATAGTCCTATGCTAAATCTTTCAAAAATCGGAAAGCAAAATTTACTAAATTTTAAGACGAAAAAATCATATTAGAAAAGCATCGAATTTCGGAAACTAAAAAAGCCTCAATAATTTCAATAATTAATGAGGCTTTTTATCTAATATCAATTTTTAAACTATGAAGCTGCTTTTAGCGCATTCATGGTCGATTTATTTAATTTCTCTTCGGCATATTCACGAGTAAGCGTAAATTCAGTTACATCGCTTTCAGGAAGATCAAACATCGCATCGGTTAAAATCGCTTCACATAGCGAACGTAATCCACGAGCCCCCAATTTATATTCTACCGCCTTTTCTACAATAAAATCTAAAGCCTCATCTGTAGCAGTAAATTCGATCTCGTCCATCTCAAACAGTTTTGTGTACTGCTTTATTATGGCGTTTTTAGGCTCGGTTAAAATAGACCGAAGGGTTTCTTGATCTAGCGGATTCATGTATGTTAAAGCAGGCAAACGCCCGATAATCTCAGGTATCAGTCCAAAATCTTTTAAATCCTTCGGGATGATATATTTTAAAAGATTGGTTCTTTCAATATTATCATCACTTTTGGAAGCGCTAAATCCAACGGCCTGCATGTTTAAACGCTTGCTGATATTTTTCTCGATCCCATCAAAAGCCCCGCCGGCAATAAAAAGAATATTCTCTGTATCTACCTCGATAAATTTTTGATCGGGGTGCTTTCTTCCTCCTTTTGGCGGAACATTTACTGTAGTTCCTTCCAGAAGTTTTAATAGTGCCTGCTGAACGCCTTCCCCGGAAACATCCCTGGTAATTGAAGGATTATCGCTTTTACGCGCAATTTTATCGATCTCATCAATAAAAACAATACCTCGCTGTGCTTTATCTACATTATAATCTGCCGCCTGAAGCAATCGTGTTAGGATTCCTTCTACATCTTCACCCACATAACCAGCTTCAGTTAATACCGTAGCATCCACAATTGCTAAAGGCACATTGAGCATCTTAGCAATCGTTTTGGCCATTAAAGTTTTACCGGTACCGGTTTCTCCAACCATTACGATATTACTTTTTTGAATCTCGATATCATCATCGCTATCAGGTTGTAATAATCGTTTATAATGATTATAAACGGCAACAGACATCACTTTTTTTGTGGCTTCCTGCCCAATAATATACTCATCTAAGAATGCCTTTATCGATTTGGGCTTACTCAGCATTAATTCTGAAGATAACTCGTTTGCTTCTCCTTGCTTAGATTCTTCGAGAACAATCCCATGCGCCTGCTCGATACATCGGTCACAAATATGGGCATCTAAACCTGCAATCAATAAATTTGTTTCAGGTTTTTTTCTTCCGCAGAAGGAGCATTCTAATTCCTCTTTCGCCATCTTGTTATATTTCCTGTTCAATTTCAGAATAAAGTATCCTGAAAATCTCTTATAATTTATCTAATGTTGATCCTAATCTCTGGTCAGGATTTCGTCTATCATTCCATATTCCTTAGCTCTATCGGCTTTCATCCAGTAATCACGGTCACTATCTTCATACACTTTCTCGTAACTCTGCCCTGAATGTTTAGAAATGATTTTATACAATTCTTCTTTCAATGTAATGATTTCTCTGGCCGTGATCTCGATATCACTAGCCTGTCCCTGTGCTCCACCAAGTGGCTGATGAATCATTACCCTGGAATGTGGTAAACCGCTTCGCTTTCCTTCTGCTCCTGCACAAAGCAATACCGCCCCCATAGAAGCTGCCATCCCTGTACAAATTGTTGCAACATCTGGTTTAATAAACTGCATGGTATCGTAGATTCCTAAACCGGCATAAACGCTACCGCCAGGAGAGTTGATATAAATCTGAATATCTTTAGAAGAATCTGTACTTTCTAAAAACAATAATTGTGCCTGGATAATATTAGCTACCTGATCATTAATACCAGTACCCATAAAGATAATCCTGTCCATCATTAATCGTGAAAATACATCCATAGCAACAGCATTCATCTGGCGCTCTTCGATAATATTAGGAGTCATGCCCACCGGAGTCATACTACTTACTATTTTATCATAATAATTGCTGTTTATCCCGTGGTGTTTAGTTGCGTACTTCTCGAATTCTTTTCCGTAGTCCATCAATTTTTTTATTTAATTACACAAGTAATCTATAAAGCCAAAAAAGGCGTTATACCGTTATGGTTAACGCCTTAAAGATAGGTATAAATTATAAAAAAGGCTTACCCGATAATCGAGATTTGATTTTTAGGGTTTTACCCTGAAGTAAAATTTATCTGCCGAATTACCAACAGTTTTTTTACTCATAAATTTCTTTTACAAACTCATCGTAAGTAACTTCCTTTTCGTCAAATTTCATATTGTCTTTATAGAAATTTAACAATTTTTCGTTAACTAATTGCTCAGATAAACGCTTAACTTCGTCCTGATTAGATAAGATTCTTGCTGCGATATCATCTAATTCTTTATCTGAAGGATCCATCTGGCCAAACTGAGCCATTTGCTCTTTAATTTTATCTTTAGCAAAGGCTTTTAAAGCTTCAAAATCTACCTGAATATCGTTCTCTTTAACGATTTTCCCTTCGATTAACTGGTAACGAAGCCCTTTTTCGCTGTTCTGATATTCTTCTTTTGCTTCTTCTTCAGTTAATGGCTTTTCACCTACTGTTCTGATCCATTTTTGAAGAAACTCTTTAGGAAGATCAAATTCAGTCTTTTCGATCAACGCTTCAGTAACATCATTCATTAACTGCTGATCGCTTTGCTGAACAAATTGCTTTTCAGCATCCTCTTTGATTTTCTCTTTAAGCTCAGTAACAGTAGTCACTTTACCTTCACCAAAAAGCTTATCAAATAATTCCTGGTCTAAATCAGCAAGTTCTCTTTTATTGATTTCCGAAATAGTGAATTCTACTTCGATATCAAGATCGTGAGCTTTATCATGCTCAATCTTTAAATGTTGGATTAAATCGTGATCGTCCTCAAAAAGACTTTTCGTCTTTAAAGCAATCGTATCACCAACTTTAGCTCCTACAAACTTATTAAGGTTTCTTTTTCCTTTGATTTTCTCCAGTTCGATTGAAGTTTCATTTTCGATACCTTCTTCTTCATTTTTGAAAGTTCCGGCAACGATATCTCCTTCTTCAACCTCATCTTTAGAAACTAATTTACCGTACTGTTTTTGGATGTTTTCGATTTGTTTATCGATCATCGTATCATCAGCAACGATATTATATTTTGTTACAGGTTTTTCTAAATCAAGACTTACTTCAAATTCTGGAGCAAGACCAACCTCAAACTCAAAAGTGTAGTTATCTTTATTCCAGTCAAAATTTTCCTGCTCTTTAGGAATTGGATTTCCAAGAACGTCTAATTTTTCTTCAGTAAGATATTTATTAAGGTTTTCCTGTAGTAATTTATTTACTTCATCTACCAATACAGCCTGCCCGTATTGCTTTTTTACCATCCCCATAGGAACGTGACCTTTTCTAAAGCCAGGAACATTGGCATTTTTACGGTAATCCTTAAGGATTTTCTCTACTTTAGGAGCATAGTCGTCTTTTGCGATATCTACTTTTACTACCGCATTCAATTCATCAATATTCTCTCTGGTAATATTCATCTTGACTTATTATAAAAAATTGGTGTGCAAAATTAAGCTTTTTTCACTAGCCTGCAAAGTTTCAAATTATTGAATTTCAGCAAGCTTCTAATCCTTATCAAGAAGAGAATATAATATGGACTGAAATAACGAGAAAAGCAAACTAAATATTATCGCCATAAACCAGCCATCTACACTAAAACCAGGCACAAAACCGTCTGCTAAAAAGATGATTATGGCATTAATGATCAGTAAAAACAAGCCCAGTGTTAATATGGTTACCGGTAAAGTTAATATTACCAAAACAGGTTTAACAATAATATTGAGCAATGCTAAAACTATGGCTACAATAAATGCCGTAAAATAGCTATTTACGGTAACACCAGGTAAAACCTTGGCTAGACCTACCACTACTAGCGCAGACAAAAGGAGTTTTAATAAAAGTCTCATTTTATTATAAGGGTTTGATTGATAGTTCAAAATTGCGAAAAAAAAAGTCGGCTATCTGCCGACTTCCTCATATTTTAATATAAGTTTATCATTACTGCACATCATTACTAAGGGTAATGGTACCGTATTGTCCAATATTTACTTTTGGAACCGTAGCCCCATAAGTGGCGTTAATCTGCTCGATAATCTCGTTAGCCACAATAGCGTATCCTCGTGGTGTTAAATGCACCCCGTCTAAAGAAAAAGCTCCACCTGTTGCATAGGTTGCGGTTACAGTACCAGCATCATAAGCCACGCCGCCATTAGCCACATCGTTTAATAATGCATTAGCATCTACCATGGCCAGCCCTTTTGCATTTGCCACTGCGGCTATGGTTTGATTAAATGCCGTCGTAGCCGTCTGGATTTCTGAAATTTCTGTGCTATCTAAAACATCAGCATCATCCAAGCCATTCACACCACCAAATAGGATATTCGCTTGTGCTGCAGTTGGTGTACCCCCAGACATTAGTAGCCCTAGAACCTGTTGCACTTCTGCCGTTAAATTAACAGAACCGTACCCACTAGCCAAAGCCGATTGATCTACCTGCAATTGAATTAACTCATCTGCCGTCATCTGTCTAAACCCAAGGGGATTAGCTTGAGTAACTGGCACATCGATTATAAATCTATTTGGCCCTTCATTAAAAGTTATTGCATATTGAGCAGCTAAAGCCATTGCCTGTTCCTGCGGAACTCCCTGCGCCATTAAACCTCCTGCAAAAACCTGAGAAACCGCTCCAAAATAAGAGGTTAAACTTGCGGCTGTCTGGGCATCTAGTTGCAAAGCATTATTAGGCACCGTATTGAAAAATGCTATTGAAGTCACATCTGGAATATTAATTAACACTCCGCCGGCGCCACTGGCAGTTAAACTTTCAACCAAACCTGAATACACCTGAGCAAATACCTGTGGATCTGTAATATCATTAGATCCATAGGTAGCTGGATTTAAATTCCCTGTTTGATTAACCCCCGTACCTCCTGAAGTAGCATAACCTAATACATCATTATTACCTATCCATAAAGAAAAGAATGTAGGATTTTGAGCCAATGCATCAGCTATCACACTCGTCTGAGGGGAAGACGCAAATCTTACAAAATAAGGATTTGAAAGACCAGCCTGTACTCCTGCTACATTACCATAACCTTCTACTCCTAAATGATAAGATTTAGCTCCCGGCACTCCCATATTACTAAAAGGCCCCTCTAAGACATTGGTGATATCTGTAGTTGCAGCCATCCCGGTATAAACTGAAGGACTATTATTTCCTTCCCCGTCTGAAGCTAACACTAAACGGTTATTAAAACCTGGCAATTGTTGTCCAGATAATAAAAGTCCACCCGCATTATCATTCATATAAGGAATAGTAAACTCATCTGTTTCCTGCGTTAAAGCAAACTGTCCTGCCAAAATATTAGGATACGAATTGGTTTGCCCGGTAATATAAAGTGCATTATCTGCATAACCTGCCGTTAATGAATTTCCTAAAGCAACATAATGCGTAAAATTCGCATCCCCATTGCTATATACATTTCCTTCTTCATCTATTGGATTGTCTAAATCTGGCTCACAAGAAACTATTCCCAAAGCCAATAAGCCTACTGCTAAAAATCTATAGTTTTTCATCTTTTCCTGTAAGTTTAAATTTTGAATGTCACCCCAAGCCCAGGCACAAATGCCACTGTTTTGTACGAACCTTCAAAAGGTACATTTTGGCCATTTTCCATATAATAATCATAGGATTCCTCTACTTCTTTAAATCGGTTATAAAGGAAAGAGGCATCTATCGATAGATTATCTGTAATATTTACAGACAATCCGGCCGTGAAACCATGCGCATCATTTCTTGGGGTTTCTGGTGCGAAGTAGCCTGATTGTACAGGAGATTCATCAAAATAGTATCCGGCTCTTAGGGTAAACATTTCGTTTGCGATGTATTGTGCCCCAAATCTGTAGGTATTAGCATCCTTATAATTTCTAGGATTTTTGGAATCTGGAATTGCCGGATCCTGAAAATCGATATCTAAAGATTTATATACGTCCCAAAAAGCCCGGTTATAATCAAAAGCAATCAACCATTTTTCTGAAATCTCATAAGAAGCTCCAATCGAAAGCTCTGCCGGCAACGGTAACGAGGCATCAAACCTGGTATCTTTAAACGGCGTAAGAGGCGAATTAGGAATATTATTAAAATCTGCATCACCATTTTCTGCTTCAACAATAATTTCTGAACGATAATTAGCCCCTATCCTAAGTTTATCAGTAGGGTTATACATAGCTCCTAAAGACCAACCCCAGGCATGTACTCCAGAAGCATCTACAGTTACATTTGCTCTGTTTCCATCGATATCGCTAAGGGTCCTGTTTAAATTTCTATTGAAGTTTACCGATCCGTTTACATATATAGGCCCTCCACCAACACTAAGTCTATCTGAAATTTTCACAGAAGCTAAAGCCTGAATATATATAGCCTGAAGATCTATATTATTTACCAAATGAGACCCAGACCAATCTGTGGGCCATTCTACAGAACTACCGTAAGGCGTATAAGCTGCAAGCCCTAAGGTTAACCAATCTGAAGCTCTATAAGAAACATAGGCATAAAAAGGCGTCCCCACAGGACTATCTGTTCTTGCCATTTGCCCATATTCATCATTTTGCCATACCACGTCAGAGAATACCGCACTGGCCCCAACGGCTACATTTATGCGGTCCTCTAAATACACTAACCCTGCCGGGTTAAAAAAAGCCAATTCTGCATTATCAACTACAGCCACACCAGTATGCCCCATGGCCAGCCTGCGCTGTCCCTGAAGCCCTACCCTGTATCCCCCGGCATAAGTCATTGCAGTCGCCAACCCAAAAAGGGTCAGGAATAAAAGTTTCTTCATAATATTAGTAGAATTAAGTTTGTCTCCATTTGTAAATCGTGTAATGAATTTAGCACAAAATACAAATACCACAACAAAATAGGCAAAAATATTATGTATGCATAATATTTAGAGGGGTTTTTTAAAGAAATCTAATTACAGTACTATAAAAATCTTCTTGATTTTCAGCATGCACCCAATGACCTGCATCGCTAATTACTTCAATTTCAGCATTTGGAAAATGATTATGAAGCAAATCTTCATCTTCAGGCAATTTGATATAACGAGATTTTTCTCCTTTTATAAACAAGGTTTTCCCTTCATAAATCTTTCCTTCTTCTAAGGCAGCCCCGATATTTTCAATTTTAGCCTTTAGAGTTTTCAGGTTAACTTTTAAAACATACTTATCTTTACCTTCACGGTCTAAATTTTTTAAAAGAAAAAGTTGGGTAGGTTTATCAGGAACGTATTCAGAAATTATTTTAGCTGCTTCCTGACGGGAGGATACATCAGACTTGTCCAACAGGGTTAATCCAGCTAAAATATCCTGATGATGTGGCTTATAATATTTAGGGGCAATATCCACTATAATAAGTTTTTCTAGCAAATCTGGATAAGTTGCTGCAAAGAACATAGCCGTTTTACCACCCATAGAATGCCCCATCAGCACTATTTCCTCCAAATGATGCTCTTCAATATACTCCTTTAAATCCTCTGCTAATATTTCATAGGAAAAATCATCGCTATGTGGACTTTTACCATGATTTCGCTGATCCACCAGGTGAACTTCATATCCTTTTTCAGAAAACATCTTCCCTAATGTCTTCCAATTATCACCCATTCCTAGAAATCCATGTAAAATAATAAAAGGCTTCCCTTCTCCTATAATGTTAGTGTGTAACTTCATTGCAATTTTTTAAAAAAATAACCAAAAATGATCATTTTAAGTTTACTGTAATTTTTTTAAATATCGTGAGATCGTTTCTTCCAAACCAAGATAAAGCGCTTCAGCGATTAAAGCATGGCCTATGGATACCTCATCTACAAAAGGCACCTCATTTTTAAAAAATTCTATATTATCTAACGATAAATCGTGCCCCGCATTAACTCCCAATCCCAATTGATGGGCCAGTTCTGCACATTTAGCATAAGGTTTTACAGCTTCTTTTTTATCTCCATCGGCAAATTTTTCGGCAAAACTTTCTGTATATAATTCGATACGATCTGTCCCCGTAGCAGCAGCACCTTCAATCATTTTTTCATCTGCATCCACAAAAATAGACGTCCTGATGCCATGTTTTTTAAATTCAGAAATAACCTCGATAAGATATTCTTTATTTTTTACAGTATTCCAACCAGCATTACTGGTAATAGCATCTTCTGCATCTGGCACCAAAGTTACCTGTGCCGGTTTTACTTCTAAAACCAGATTAATGAATTTAGTTACCGGATTTCCTTCAATATTAAATTCGGTTTTTAAAACAGGTTTTAAATCTCGTGTATCCTGATATCTGATATGTCTTTCATCTGGTCTTGGATGGACGGTAATACCTTCCGCTCCAAATTTTTCGATATCTAATGCACATTGTACCACATTAGGGATATTCCCCCCTCTCGCATTTCTTAAGGTGGCAATCTTATTGATATTTACGCTTAATTTTGTCATATTTCTGGCTTTGCCTTTTGAATCTGGTTTCAAATTTGATATAAATTAAAACGACCTGCCACAATAATAAAGCAGATCGTCCTGAGAACTTCTAAAGCTTATCCTAAAACTTTCTGTTTTAACAAAAATACAAAGTTGAGGATGGCTTAATGAATATTATTTTAATTAATTTGCGTTAAACGACGCTAGGATTATGGATATTGAAGAATATATATTAAATGATGTTGCCATTCGTCATTTTTCAGATAAGATTGGTGATTTACAGAATGATTTTAACCAACTTACCTACTCTCATTTACCTGTTGAGAATAATGGTATTTATATGGGGTGTATTTCTGAAAATGACATTCGATGTTTTGAAGCTGAAAAATCGATCGAAGATTACCAGTATGCCCTGGAAGGATTTTTTGTTCGAAGTACCGATTACTGGCTCGACATTTTAGAATCTTTTGCACAAAACAATTCCAATATTTTACCAGTACTGGATAGTGATAATGAATATTTAGGATATGTAGAGTTAAATGAAATTATGGGTATTTTTAACGAAACGCCCTTTTTAAATGAAGCCGGAAATATTATTGTAGTTGAAAAAGGTTTTAAAGATTATTCGTTAAGTGAAATTAGCCAGATTATAGAATCCAGTAATGTTCACTTACTGGGCTTATTTGTTTCTAAGATCGAGAATGACCTGGCGCAAATCACCATAAAAATTAATCCTAGCGGAATTAATGAAGTGATACAATCTTTACGACGTTATGGTTATAATATTATTTCACAACATCAGGAAGATGCGTTTGATAAAAATTTGCGCGATCGATCTAAATACCTGGATAAATACCTAAACATATAAGTAAAGAAGAACAATTTTTGTTCATTTAAAGAACCTCTTGAGCAAAGCCATAAGGCATGACAAAAACCATTTTTAAATTTAGAGACAGGTCTTAAAATGTTATACCCTTTGGCTGGGTCATTAAAAAACAATGAGCAATATTTCTTAGCAGCGTAAAAAATGCTTGAAAAAATATTCAAAATAACAGAGCAGGTAGTTTTAAAATTTAATTAGGATGTTTCTAAGCTTGATTACAAAAATCCTGATTATCGAAAAAATTTTACATAAATGAAAATAGGCATTTACGGCCAGTTTTACCATGAAAACGCCGGCACTTATATTAATCAGCTTTTAGAACTTCTTCAGGAAGAAAAAGTTGAAGTGATTATTGAACGTAACTTTTTGGATCTTATCAATAAGAACAAAAGCGTTACCGGCGAATATAGCGATTATAAAACCTTCGATATTCTGGATGCCAGCTACGACCTTTTCTTTACCATTGGCGGTGACGGTACCATCCTTAAATCTATTAACTATATCAAAAATCTGGATATTCCTATTGTTGGCATCAATACGGGCCGACTTGGATTTTTATCCACGATCCAGAAAGAACAGATAGGAGAAACGATTCACACCATTTTAAAAAAAGATTTTAGCATTTCCCCAAGAGCCGTATTACAAATTGAAACCAATCCCAAATCTGATGATGAAGTGTTTAATAATGTAGCACTAAATGAAATAGCGGTTAGCCGAAAAAACACCACTTCTATGATTACGGTAGACACCTGGTTAAACAACCAGTACCTTACCTCTTACTGGGCTGATGGTTTAATTATTGCCACACCAACGGGTTCTACCGGATATTCGCTTAGTTGTGGTGGCCCGGTAATCACTCCAGATGCAGATTCTATAGTCATTACTCCAATTGCTCCGCATAATTTAAACGCCAGACCACTAATTATTAAAGATGACACCAAAATCACTTTAAAAGTTAGTGGCAGGGAAGATTCTCACTTACTATCTATGGATTCCCGATTGGCGAGTCTTGAAAATGATACCGAAATCATTATTCAAAAAGCTCCATATGCCATTAATTTGGTAGAGCTAAATGATGATAGCTTTCTTCAAACTTTACGAAAAAAGCTATTATGGGGAGAAGATAAACGCAACTAAACAATATTTTTTTTCAAAAACTGTTAATGTAATACTAATGAGCTCAAATTATTGCAGAGCAAACATAATTGTTATATTTGCAAACTTTTAAGAACCTATGCGGTATCTAATAGCTTTTGTTTTTATGTTGATCACTTCAGTTAATTTGCAATCTCAAACCTATGAGGTGGGTGCCTTTTTGGGAGGCGCAAATTATATTGGAGATGTAGGAAACACATTTTACGTTAATCCTAGTGGTCTTGCAGCTGGCGGCATCCTAAAATGGAATAGAAGCCCGCGTCATTCGTTTAGATTTTCCCTAATCATGGGAAATATAGAAGCAGATGATGCAGAAAGCAATGATACTCGCAGACAGCAAAGAGGATATTCGTTTAGTAATACCATAACTGAAGCTTCTTTGGGTTTAGAATTTAATTTTTGGGATTTTGATTTACATAAAGGAACATCGCAAAGCGCACCTTATCTTTACACCGGGCTCACCTATTTTAGTGCAGACCATGTAATATTGGATGGCTCTCGCGGAGCTCCTTTAGTTAATGAAAGTACTAACTGGGAATTTGCCATTCCTATGGTTGTTGGTTACAAAACAACACTTAGCCAGCATTTGGTTGGTGCCATAGAAATTGGTGCGCGGTATACCTTCACTGATAATTTGGATGGAAGTAATCCTGAAGAATTACTTGGGGAACCGGATCCTATACTTACTTTTGGTAATCAAAATACTAACGACTGGTATGTTTTTACCGGAATTACATTCACCGTAACATTTGGTAGAAAACCATGTTATTCGAGCTTTTAGGAAATGAATTTTAAAGAAAATCTCAACTTAACAAAATTACCCTCGCATATTGCCGTTATAATGGACGGCAACGGCCGTTGGGCAAAAAAACAAGGCTTTTTAAGAGCTGTTGGCCATAATGAAGGAGTAAAATCTGTAAGAGATATTGTAGAAGGTGGCGCCCAGATTGGAATAAAATTTTTAACCTTATATGCTTTTTCTACTGAAAATTGGAATCGCCCCAAACTGGAAGTTGATACATTAATGAAGATTTTGGTGTCTTCCTTGAAGAAGGAAATCAAGACGCTTCAGGACAACAACATTAAACTAACCGCAATAGGCAATATTGATAATCTGCCTAAAAAAGCAAAAAGGGAACTTTTAGACGTTATTGAAAAGACAAAACATAACGCTAAAATGACTTTAATTTTGGCTTTAAGCTATGGTTCCAGAGAAGAAATAACCTCTGCAGTCAAAGCTTTAGCCAATAAAGTAAAAGAAGGAACGTTAGAACCAGATAAAATAAATGATTCTTTAATATCTGAAAGTCTATATACCAAAGATATTCCCGACGTCGACTTGATGATTAGAACAAGTGGCGAGCAAAGGATCAGCAACTTTTTGCTTTGGCAAATGGCTTATGCCGAGTTGTATTTTACAAGTATTTTATGGCCAGACTTTAGAAAAGATAATCTTTATGAAGCCATTTACAATTATCAAAACAGAGAACGAAGATTTGGAAAAACAAGTGAGCAACTTAGTTAGTGTATTTATGACGAAAAGAATATTAGCATTCGTATTAGTTTGTTTTACTTTTAGCATCGCTGCAAATGCGCAGGATCTCCCTATAGGGAACGGTAAAAAATACACTTTAGGCGAAATAAAAGTTACCGGCTCTACAAGATATAACGAAAGCACAGTAGTCTCGTTTACACGACTTAAAAAAGGCGAAGAAATCTATATCCCTGGTCAACGCCTAAGTAATGTAATCAAGAAATTATGGGACCTTGATATGTTTAGCGACATTGAATTTTACATTACTAATGTAAAGGATGGGGTTGCAGATCTTGAGTTGGTTATCACCGATATTCCAAAACTTTCTGAAGTTAGAATACAGGGGATTAAAAAGAAGAAAGATAAAGAAGAACTTATTGAGGAAAATAAACTAAGAACCGGTGTAAATGTTACTGAAAACCTCATTACTAATACTAAAAATTACATCGAAAACAAGTATAAAAAAGATGGATATTTTAACGCTAAAGTAGCCATCAACACTGTTGAAGTTAAAGATACTACCAATAATAACATGGTGAACATGGTTGTTAATATCGATACAGGAGATAAGGTAAAAATTTCCAATATCGATATTATCGGGAATAAGCAAATCTCTGATGCTAAATTAAAAAGAGCCATGAAAAACACGAAACAAAAACGATTTTATCGTTTTTGGAAGCGCTCAAAATTTAACAGGGAAGATTACCAAAAAGATAAGCAAAATCTTGTAAACAAACTGAAAGAAAATGGCTTTAGAGATGCCCGAATTATCTCAGATAGTCTTATCACTGTTGATGAAAATAATATTGCTTTAGACATAAAAGTTGAAGAAGGTAATAAATATTATATTGGGAATATTGATTTTGTGGGTAATACGGTTTATACTGATGATTTCTTGCACCGTGCTCTAGGAATTAAAAAAGGAGATACTTACAATGGTGTTCTTATGAACGAAAGGATTGAAGATCCTGAAGATCCCAATGCCACCAATATCTCTACTATCTACAGAAATAATGGTTATCTATTCTCCAGTTTTAACTTAGTAGAAACAAACGTATATAATGATACTATAGATTTCGAATTACGAATCACTGAAGGAAAAGAAGCTTATTTTGACGAAATCCGGGTGGTGGGTAACAACAGAACCAAAGATCACGTTATTTACAGAAACCTATTAACAAAACCAGGCCAAAAATATAATCAACAGGATGTGGTATCTACCGTAAGGGAATTAGGTTCTTTAGGATTTTTTGATGCAGAGCAACTTAGCCCTGAATTTATAGATCCCGATCCACAAACAGGAACATTATCACTGGAATACAATGTTGTTGAAGCCGGGGCCAGCCAAATCGAACTACAAGGTGGTTACGGCGGTGGCGGTTTTATAGGTACTTTAGGCCTTTCCTTCAATAACTTCTCTATTGCAGGGATATTTGATAAAGATGCTTACAAGCCGGTACCAATGGGAGATGGGCAAAGCCTTTCTTTAAGAGCACAGGCAAGTACCTTCTACCAAACCTATAGCCTATCTTTTATAGAGCCATGGCTAGGAGGCAGAAAACCGGTACAGCTTTCTACTTCCTTTTCTTACACAAGACAGTTTTTATATGACTATCGTTCAAGAAAACCAGATAGAACAAAAAGTTTTGACATCCTGGGTGTTAGCGTAGGATTTGGTAAACGTCTTACTGAGCCCGACCCATATTTACAGATCTCGCATGCTGTAGGTTTCCAGCGTTATGATCTTAATAACTATAATACCGGATTATTCACCTATGGGGATGGTTTCTCTAACAACTTAACCTATACTTTGGGAATTACCAGGGACAATACAAGATACAATCCTATCTTTCCTATTGGGGGATCTGTTTTTAGCATAACCGCTAAATTTACCCCTCCTTATTCACTTTGGAATGGCGTAGATTACAATGACCTTCAGAACCAAAGTGAATTTCAGCTAAAAGATGATGATGGTAACTTTATTGATAACAGCGGGAATCGCGTATTGCCTGAAAACGCTGTAGGAGATCAATCTAAAATCGACCAGGAAAAATACAAATGGTTAGAATTTTACAAAGTGAAGTTTAAGGGAGACTGGTACACTACTTTAGCCAACTTTGGTGAGAACAAAAATTTAGTGTTAAGAACTAATGTTGAATATGGTTTCTTAGGAGCTTATAACCAGGATCGTGGTATTCCTCCTTTCGAACGTTTTTACCTTGGAGGTGACGGTTTAGGATCCTACAGCCTTGATGGTCGTGAAACCATTCGTTTAAGAGGGTATCCTAACCAATCTTTAATTCCATTAGATAGAACTTCTTTAAGCCAGGCTTCCAATGAAGATGGCGCCACGATATACAATAAATACTCATTAGAGCTTCGCTTCCCTATTACGTTAAAACCATCGGCTTCGATATATGCATTAACCTTCCTGGAAGGTGGTGCCTCTTACGATAACTTTAGGGATTTTAATCCCTTCCAGTTAAACAGATCTGCCGGTGCCGGTCTTAGAATCTTTATGCCTGCATTTGGATTACTAGGAATTGATTTTGGTTACGGGTTCGATCCAATACCAGGACAATCTGGAGCCAATGGATGGGAAACACACTTTATCATAGGTCAACAATTTTAAAATGGCATGATATTTTCTATCTTCGGGCGTATGAAAAAATTAAGTCTACTCATCATTACGATACTTGTACCTCTGGCAACATTTGCTCAGCGCGGTCTTAATATTGGGTATATTGACATGGACTATATTTTACAAAATATCCCCGAATACCAGGAGGCCTCATCCCAACTTGACAATCGGGTACAAGAATGGAAAAATGAAATTGATGCCAAGAGACGTGAAATTTCTGAAATCCAGACCCAGCTTGAAAATGAAAGAGCACTACTAACTAAAGAGCTATTAGAAGAACGAGAAGAAGATATCAAATATTTACAAGATCAGTTAACAGAGTATCAACAAAAAAGATTTGGCCCTGGCGGTGATTTTATTCTTCAGAAGAAACAACTAATCAAACCTATACAAGATCAGGTATTTACCGCTGTACAGGAGATTGCAGATCGAAGAAATTTTGATTTTATTTTTGACCGCACTTCAGAAATTGGTATGATTTATGCCAAGTCCAATTATGATATGAGTGATCAGGTTTTAAGAATTATTACCAGAGCGGCTAATCGCGAACAAATCGAAACGCGTCAGGATCGTAGAGAATTACGACAGGCAGAAAACAGAACTGTAGCACAGGATTCTGTTGTTCAGGCCAGAGCTCAGGCTTCTGAAAATGCTAAAACCGAAAGAGAGCTTTATATTGAACAGCGCCGAAGAGAACGTGATTCGCTTAGGGCAGCAAAAAAAGCTGAATTTGAAGCAAGAAGAGAAAGAATATTAAAAGAGCGTAAAGCAGCTCAAGACAGTATACAAGCTGCGCGGGAAGCTGCAAAACAAACAAAGGATACAATCAATTAACAAATAATTACTTTAACACTTAATAATAATTAAAATGAAACAATTTAGAACATTTTTTATAGCCTTAGCATTAACCCTGGGAGCTACGACATTTGTAAATGCTCAGAACTCTAAAGTTGCACACATCGCAACCCAAGAGCTTATAGAGTCTATGCCTGCTTATAAGGATGCCATGACTCAGCTTGATAAGTTGAGAAACACTTATGATGCAGAAATTAAGGATATGATGAGTGAAGCACAAAAGACCCTACAACGCTATGAAGCTGAAGCAGAAACAGTAACTGAGGAAGAAAACCAAAAACGTTCTATGGAATTACAAAGTGCTGAGCAACGAATCCGTGAGCGTAGCCAAAAAGCTTCTCAGGATCTTCAAAAGAAACAACAAGATCTTGTACGACCAATTTTAGAAAAAGCACGTAATGCCATCCAGGAAGTAGCAAGAGCTAAAGGATTTGATTACGTTTTAGATTCTACAACTGGAGCTGGTGTAATCATGGCAGATGGATATGATTTAATGCCAGACGTAAAAACTAAATTAGGAATCTAATAAAGATTCTATCCTATAATTTATGATAAAAACTGCGCAGATATCTGCGCAGTTTTTATTTTTGAACCTATGAACAAAAATAGTATCGGCATATTCGATTCTGGTATTGGCGGAACTTCCATATGGAGAGAAATTCATGAACTTTTACCTTTTGAAGATACCGTTTATCTAGCCGATAGCTTTAATGCACCTTATGGTATTAAGACCAGAGAGGAAATCATTGAACTTAGTAGAAAGAACACTATTAAACTTTTAGAACTTGGTGCTAAAATAATAGTCGTAGCCTGCAATACAGCCACCACCAATGCAATAAACGAATTAAGGAACGAATTCGATGTTTCTTTTATCGGCATTGAGCCGGCCATTAAGCCAGCCGCATTGCAGTCCCGAACTAAAAACATTGGGATCCTCGCAACGAAAGGAACGCTTAGCAGCAGTTTATTTACAAAAACTTCAGATTTATATACTCAGGGATTAAAAGTGATTGAAGTTGAAGGAAATGGTCTTGTAGAACTTATTGAAGCCGGAAAAATCTATTCTACAGAAATGGATCTGTTATTGGATCAACTTCTCGCTCCCTTAATATCCCAACCTATTGATTATTTGGTTTTAGGCTGCAGCCATTATCCCTATTTAATCCCTAGATTAAAAGAAAAATTCCATCCGGCATTAAGCATTATCGACTCGGGAGAAGCCGTAGCAAGACAAACTAAAGCCATTCTTGAAAAAGAAAACTTATTAAATACCGATTTTCAGCAAAAAGGGACATGCACCTTTTACACAAACTACGACCCCTACATACTTAAAAATATCATCAAACGCGACAATGAAGATTTTCAAGTGAAACGCCTGGACTTTTAATTAATGGCAGGGCACCGGCAATCGTAACGCTTCCTGCTTTCTCCAAAATTATATCCTAAAGTAAGTTGATGAAAACCATTATTACTTAAAACTATCGTATTCATCTGATAACTGAAGGTATAACCAAACATAAATCGCTTATACTCCAAACCTAAAAATGGAGTGATATATCGTAAGTTTTGTCGCTGTATTTCTTCACCGGTCCTGTTATATTCTACTCCGTCAAAAGCCTGCCGATAGGACACCCCTATCCAGCCCTGGCCAAAATCAAAATCTTTATAGGCTTTTATATTAACATCTATGCTAGCCTGAGAATTCAGTTCTCTTAACTGAAATAAAAATGAAGGCTCCAATCCCCAATCATTAGGAACAAAATCAAAAACATATCCTGCCGAAGCCAGATATTTACGCTGATTATTAGGAACTGCGTCGGAATAAAATAAGTCACGTTCTATAGAAATAATATTCTTTACAGCAACATGCGCATAAAAATCCATATAATAATACGACATCCCAACATCCATATTGGCAAAGAAATCTGCAGTAGTATCATTATTTCCAATAATAGGATCATAAACATTAAATTCAGATTGATCCAGCCGATGTTGGATAATACCACCACTAAGTCCAAATGATAATTGATTAAGATTCACATTATCCCTGGAAAACATAAGATGGTAGGCAAAGGTTCCATAAGCGCCTAACTTAGAGAAATAACCATTTTCATCTCTAAAAAATATCGTTCCTACACCAATTTTGTCACCTAATCTACCATTCACACTTAAAGTTTGTAAGTTAGGAGCATCGTCTACGTCAAACCATTGCTGCCTGGCCGTAAGCCGAATTTGATTATAGTTTGAGGCCCCTGCCATTGATGGATATAGTAAATATAAGTTATCCATTAAATAATCAGAGTATGTTGGGATCACCTCCTGTGCCGCTACCCTACTAGTTGAAAATAAAAGAAGGGGGCAAAAAATTATCAAAACCAGGATTTGTTGAAAACGGTCAGGGCACATAAAATCGAAGTAAAATTTTATCAAATTACAGAATACTAATTAATATAAGTGGGGTAAATATATACATAAGCTAACTTTTGTTTAGTATTTTTGCTCAAAATTTTAAGAAATGGAAAATTATACCATTAATATACAACACACTACACAGCCTGAGATTGTTAAATTTGAAGCGAATAAATTCTTGACCAAACACGAGAATTTTGAATTCAAAAATATCGATGAGGCTGCGAAATCTCCCATCGCACAACAACTATTCTACCTTCCATTTGTAAAAACAGTTTACATTTCCCAGAATTTTATAGCTATCGAAAAATATGATATCGTAGCCTGGCCAGAAGTGGAAAATGAAGTTGCTGAGCAAATTCAAAATTATTTGAATAAGGGTGGGATTGTTATCAAAACCGATGAGCAGCAAAAAAATATTCCTGTTACCGTTTATGCCGAAAGTACGCCTAACCCAAAGGTTATGAAGTTTGTGGCAAACCGAAAACTGGTACTTCATGCTGCGGAATTTAAAAATATTGATGACGCGGCAGAATCACCGCTAGCTCAAAAGTTATTTCATTTTCCTTTTGTAAAGGAAGTCTTTATTGACGAGAATTATGTAAGCATCAATAAATACGACGTTGCTTCCTGGGATGAGATCACTATGGAATTACGTGAATTTATCCGTAATTTTATTCAGGAAGGAAATTCAGTATTAAATAATGATGCCATTACCGGAGCACCAGAAGGGAAAAATGGATCTGAAACTTCTAAAACTGCACCTAAACCACAAATTAATATTGATGAACTAGATGATACTTCACAACAGGTGGTAGCCATTTTAGAAGAATATATTAAGCCTGCCGTAGCCAGTGATGGAGGTAATATTTTATTCGATTCTTACAATGAAGAAAGCAGGACGGTAAAAGTGATCTTACAGGGCGCTTGCAGTGGCTGTCCCTCTTCTACCATGACTTTAAAAAGCGGTATCGAAACCATGCTTCGTGATATGCTAAAAGGAAAAGTAGATTACGTAGAAGCCGTTAACGGATAAATTACAAAATTAAAAAGCCGCTTATTTAAAGCGGCTTTTTATTTCCTATCTAATTTTTATTTCACTCAGCTTAAAAAGTACTTTTTGCTTCTCTGTAAAATTCCTGGAATAACTGCAGTAAACTCATGGTAGAGGTGATCAAATCCCTTGTTTCCAAAAGCAATCCAAAGTAAAGCTTGGTGTTACGCGGACTCGTTTCTGAAGTTCGAATACGGTTAATTTGTTTCTGAATTAAATCTGAAACGTAATCTAGTAATTCCTGCTTGTCTTTTAATATCTGGTCTATTTTTGCAAATTCATGGTTATTAAAAGCATATTCAATATCATCAAAAAGCACCTGCATTCTTTCATCTACCTTTTTTAAATCACGAATCTGATTAAACTTAAGATTCTTATGGTTATTGTGTACGTGATTATAGCTATTACGTGTAATAAATGCGATAGACTGCGTCATATCCTGAAGGTAATCAAGAATCAAAATATAAAATTTACTCGCTTCAACCGAATCATCATCCAGGGATTTAATAAAATAGAAGATGTTCCCCTTAAGTTCATCAACCTCTTCTTCAAGTTTCCCTATCGCTTTATTATTCTTCTTCAATTTACCAAGATCATGGTAACCAAGATTATCGACAGTCTTGGTATACATTCGATTAATTCCATGAATTACACTTGAAATATTTTCTGAAGTTTCCGTCGTTATCTCATTAATCGTAATGATATCTGTACGATTATAACGCTTATTTTTCTTTTCTTCTTTGGACTTTCTACTATGTATAATACCGCTACGCACCACTAAAACTACAGCCAGAATAATAAGTATTGCCAAAGCAATAGTCCCGCCGTAATAAATGATACAGGCAAAAATTGCAGCGGCCGTAAAAGCAACCAAAGCAGTTACAAACCAACCACCAATTACATTTAATACGCCAGCCACACGATATACCGCACTTTCACGGTCCCAAGCCCTATCTGCTAACGAAGAACCCATAGCTACCATAAAAGTAACATACGTGGTTGATAATGGTAATTTTAAGTTCGTACCAATAGATATTAAAATACTGGCCACAACAAGATTTACAGAAGCCCTAACCATATCGAAGGCAGGAGCGTCCAGGCGTTTACTACGAGTATGATGCTCTGGTTTTTCAAACTTCTTATCAATCTTATTTTTTATAGCTTTTGGCATAACTGTAGAAACTGCACCACTAAACATTACAGAATAACGCACAATGCTTCTGGAAAGCCAATTGGGTTCAAAACGTTCTACACCATCACCCTGCCTGGCCAGATTCACCCCGGTTTCTACCACAGCCTTAGCTTTACTACTAAACCAAAGTGTTACTACCATTACACCACCGGCAATAATCAATAAGAATTCTGGCGTAGGTACACTTCCGCTTAATCCACTCATTAACATTTCAGAAGGTAAAGTCCCAGATGATTGATAAGCAGTTTCCCATAAATTATATGATTGCCAGGCAGCAATAGGCACACCTATAAAGTTTACCAGATCATTCCCGGCAAAGGCTAATGCCAGGGCAAAGGTTCCTATAACGATAATTACTCTTAAAATGTTTAATTTAAACATACTCATTAGTAACTGGCTTATGATAGAAAAGAAAACAAAGCCAATAAGAATAATAATAAGGGTATTTTCGTTAATATACGTTAGGGTATCTTCAGAAAGATAAGGAACACTTTTAAGACCTTTTATCAAAATAAAATAAAGGATTGCGGTTAGTGAAGCTCCTCCAAAAATACTTCCAACATATTTCATTTTCCTTTCAAACTGAAAGGAAAAAATTAATCTGGAGATATATTGCACCACTAATCCTACAATAAAAGCAATGACCACTGCCATAAGAATACCTATAATAATCTCTGTAGCTTTACTGGTATTAATATAACTGGCCAAAAGACTTAAATCATTTCCGTCTTTATAAATTTTAATAACTGCAATACTTACTGCAGCTCCCAGTAATTCAAAAACTATAGATACCGTAGTAGAGGTGGGCAAACCAATAGAATTGAAGAAATCCAGAAGTAAAACATCTGTAATCATGACAGCCATAAAAATGATCATGATCTCTTCAAAATAGAATTGCTGCGGAAGAAAAATTCCTTTTCGGGCCACTTCCATCAAACCACTGGAAAAAATCGCACCAATAGCCACACCAATACTCGCTACAATTAAGATGGTTCGCATCGAGACCGCCTTAGACCCTATAGCCGAATTTAAAAAATTGATGGCATCATTACTTACTCCTACCACCAAATCTGTAATCGCAAGTGCCAAAAGGGCGACAAGCATTACAATGTAAACATCTTCCATAAATCCAATATTTTCAACCAGCAAAAGTCTTTCTTTTTTTTGAAAATTAAAGCGGTCTAAGGTTATGAAAACTTTAAGTTATTTAGCTTTTAAATCACTGTCTTCATGCTGATTTTGAGACACAAATATACTAATCTTAAGTTTGCACCATCTATCAGAAGATAAAGTAATCTACATATCATTGTTGTAAAAGTTTTAAATTTTCCTACCTTCTATTATAATTAGGTTATTAAACCCTATAATTACTTTTGATTAAATTACCTCAACAAAACCATGAGGTAGTAGTTAGAAAATTATTTTTATTTCAAGGCATTTAATATCGATTGTCGAGTAAAAAAGTATGATCAACTTATCCCAAACCATAGATTTTTATGAAAAGCGCTACCAACGATCTTATTTATGAAACCAGCCCTTACCTTTTACAGCATGCTCACAACCCGGTAGATTGGAAAGCATGGCATAAAACTGTTTTAGAAGACGCAAAAAAAACTAATAAATTATTATTGATTAGTGTAGGATATTCGGCTTGTCACTGGTGCCATGTAATGGAACATGAGAGTTTTGAAGATCCGGAAGTGGCCGATATAATGAATGCCCATTATATTTCTATAAAAGTAGATCGTGAAGAACGCCCCGATATTGACCAGGTGTATATGCAGGCTGTACAACTAATGACCGGTAGTGGCGGCTGGCCTATGAATATCGTAGCTTTACCTGATGGCCGCCCGGTCTGGGGAGGGACTTATTTTAGAAAGGAACAATGGAAAAGCGCTTTATTACAAATCCAGCAGATTTATAAAAAAGAATCTACACAACTTACCAACTATGCTAATAAGCTAAAAGAAGGCTTACAACAACTTAATCTAATCGACATTGGCAATAATTCATACGAATTTTCACAAAAAAGACTTGGTGAGTTTATAGAAATCTGGAAACCCTATTTAGATATGAAGCTGGGAGGAACTAAAAATGCTCCTAAATTTATGATGCCAACCAATCTGGATTTCTTATTACGTTACGCTTATCAGTTTAAAGACAAAAAGTTACAGGAATACGTACTCCATAGTTTAGATAAAATATCTTTTGGCGGAACTTTTGACCATATTGGTGGCGGATTTGCAAGATACTCTGTAGATGATCGTTGGCACGTACCACACTTTGAGAAAATGCTTTATGACAACGCCCAACTTTTAAGTTTATATAGTAAAGCTTATAAACTCACTCAGGACCACTGGTATAAAGAAGTTATTAAAAAAACAGCCCGTTTTATCGAAACTGAACTTACCGATAGCACTGGTGCTTTTTATTCTGCATTGGATGCAGATTCTGAGAATGCAAAAGGCAATCAGGAAGAAGGTGCTTTTTATACCTGGAAAAAAGAAGAACTTGAGGAACTATTGGCATCAGAATTTGATCTTTTTTCAGCCTATTTTAATATCAACGCCAGGGGGTATTGGGAAAATGGAAACTATATCCTTTATAAAACTGAAAAAGACGATGATTTTACTAAAAAGCATAATATCTCTTTAGAAGAACTTTATCAAAAAAAATCAAATTGGACTAAAATTCTTAGTGAAGCGAGAAAAAAAAGAAAAAAACCAGGTTTGGATGATAAAACACTTACTTCATGGAACGCCCTTAGCCTTAACGGTTTTGCTGAAGCTTATACGGCCACAGGAAAAAATCATTACCTGAATATTGCCCTTAAAAATGCAGAATTTATTATTCAAAATCAGCTAAACCCCGATTACAGCCTTTTCCATTCTTATAAAAACAAACAAAGTAAAATCAATGCTTATCTTGAAGATTACGCCTTCACGATCGAAGCTTTTCTAAAATTATACGAGGTGACCTTTGATAAAAAATGGATTGATATTTCCTCTCATCTTACGAAGTATTGTTTTGAGAATTTTTATAACCAGGAAAATACACTTTTTAATTTTACCTCTAAAAAAGACGATGCTTTAATTAGTACTCCCATTGAGCTTACCGATAATGTGATCCCCGCCTCCAACTCGGTAATGGCCAATAATTTATTCAGGTTAGGTCGTTTAACGGGAACATCTAGATATTTAGAAGTGTCAGAGAAAATGCTTCAGGTAATTTCAGGAAAAATAGGTTCTTATCCCATGGGACATTCCAATTGGCTTCATTTGTACCTCAACATCAGTAATCCTTTTTACGAATTGGCAATCCTTGGAGAACAGATAGATAGAGAACAAAAAGAAATTCAGAAAAAATACCTCCCAAATCTTATTATTTCCGGTAGTAATACCGAAAGTGAATTATCCATTCTTAAAGGTCGTTTTGTAAAAGGAAAAACACGCTACTATTTGTGTGAACAGGGAAAATGCCAACTTCCTAAAGAAGAATTAACGCATGTTTTAAACAATATCGCTCTTGTTTAACAAAACTTAAACGAGAATTTCTCGCATTTAGTACAAAAAATTATTCTCTTTGTGAAAAACTACTTGAAACTATGGATAAATTCAACGACTTTTCTGAGTTAGCACAGGAATATGCTAAAAAACTTATTGACTTTTTACCGGACTTAATTGCGGCAATTTTAATTCTAATCATAGGCTTTTGGATCGCAAAACGCGCGGTAAAATTTATGCAAAAGGCTCTAGACAAAAGAGATTACGATGTTGCATTAAAAGGCTTTTTAACCACACTGGTAAGTTGGGCCTTAAAAATATTAGTAATTATTGTTGCCATCTCCCAGGTGGGGATAGAAACCACATCTTTAGTTGCTATTCTAGGTGCGGCAGGTTTAGCCATAGGTTTGGCATTACAGGGATCTCTGGCCAATTTTGCCGGTGGCGTTTTAATTATTGTTTTAAAACCATTTAAAGTTGGTGACTGGATTGAAGCACAGGGTGTTTCTGGTAGTGTGAAAAGTGTAAGCTTATTTTATACTAAACTAGATACCTTTGGAAATCAGGAAGCCGTTATTCCTAACGGAAGTTTAGCTAACGATAATATTATAAACTATACTGTAAACGGGGTACGTCGTGAAAATATGACCTTTGGAATTTCTTATGATGATGATATTAAGAAAGCAAAAGAGGTGCTTATGAATCTTATAAAAGAGCAGGAAGGTATTGAAGCTGAACCAGCGCCACAAGTACTAGTTGGTGAATTAGGTGACAACTCGGTTAACTTTTACGTAAGATACTTTGCAAAAAATCCAGTTTTTTGGGATATCCACTGGTTTATGCTGGAAGAAGGAAAAATAAGACTAGAAGAAGCTGGAATGACGATTCCTTACCCTCAACGTGATGTTTATCTTTATGATCAAACTAAAATGAGTGGTACGGTTTTAAAGGAGTCTAAAAAAGAGAAAGACAGTACAGATAAAACTGAATAAAATAGCAGATAGATTAACCTGCTACAAAATCCTTTAAATAATAAGGTTCAAAATAAGCGACATCCTCTATGTCGCTTATTTTGTATTTATCATAAGCGATTTGTCCCATTTCTTTTGCTGATGGCAATCGTTCTTCTATAAACTCGGCATTTTGCTGCGAGCAAATTTCTCTAAACTTTGCTACTCCATTCCCAATAAAATAAACCTTTCCTTTTGCCAATTCCTCCTGAAAAGAATCTTCGGAAAGTACTTGAGCTTTAGTTTCTCTTATTTGATTAAATGCTGAATCAAATACTGCGGAATAAACTTCCATCCTTCTGGCATCGAGCATAGGGATAATTTGATCTCCTTTATTAGGAGTTACTTGCTTTGCTAAAGCGGTTAATGTTGGTACTGAAATAAGCGGAATATCCTTAGCAAAACATAATCCTTTTGCGGCAGAAACACCTATCCTAAGACCGGTATAAGAACCCGGTCCCTTGCTAATCGCAATAGCATCAAGGTCATCGATTTCAAAATTGTTTTCTTTTAAAATTTCATCGATAAAAACATGCAACTTTTCAGCATGAGAATAACCTTTACTATTATCTTCTTTCAATGCGATTACATCACCATCTTTACTCAAAGCAACCGAGCAATTGGTGGTTGCTGTTTCCAAACAAAGAATTACTGCCAATTTATATAATTTTAGACTCTATCCTTCGCTGTTGGTACTCCCGGCTACCTCAACTTTATCTCCGGATTTTAGAGTTTTTGTTACTACATTATAAGGACCGATAATTACAGTCTCCCCTTCCTTCAGACCTTCTGTAATCTGAATATTAGAATCATCCTGTATTCCAGTTTTTACAACGCGCAATTTAGCTTCTTCCCCGTTCTTAACAAAGACACATTCAAAAAGTTTAGAAGGATCGGTCTCTACATTCACGGCAGGTGCAGTTCCCATCGCTACCGTAGTAGTATCAGATTTTACAACGATCGCACTAATAGGCACACCAATAACTGCCGTCTTTTTATTAGTAATGATATCTACGGTAGCCGTCATTCCCGGTCTAAACGGTGAGTAATTTTCTGGTTTCCCTTCTAAAAGATCTTTATAAGAATCCTCTAAAATGCGAACTTTCACTTTAAAATTGGTAACCTGATCTGTAGTTAATTCACTGTCGGCAGAGTTAGATATTTCAGTCACAACACCTTTAAATTCTTTTCTTAGATAAGCATCGACCTCAACAACAGTAGAATCTCCAACCTCAACTTTTACAATATCATTTTCATTTACATCTACTTCTACTTCCATATTAGAGAGATTAGCGACCCGTAAAATTTCGGTCCCCGCCATTTGTTGCGTTCCCACTACTCGCTCCCCTAATTCAGCATCCAGTTTAGAAATGGTACCGCTCATAGGAGCATAAATATTTGTTCTTCCAAGATTATCCTGAGCTTCAGTTACCGTTGCAGCCGCACTTTGCATGCTATAATAAGCCGATTCTTTATTAGCTTCAGCAACTTCGTAATTAGAAACGATACCATCCCATTCTGCTTTAGAAATCACTCCTTTCTCAAAAAGTGTTTTATTACGTTCATAATTTGCCTTCGCTTGTTTTAAACTAGCCTGAGATTGCGTATAATTGGCACGGGCATTCTCCATACTGGCCTTTGAACGTTGTACACTAGACTGATAAATATCGGGGTTAATCCTCACTAATAAGTCTCCTTTTTCTACCTGCTGCCCTTCAATGATCGGAAGTTCGATAATCTCTCCAGAAACCTCGGAAGATAACTTCACTTCTACTTCAGGTTGAATTTTTCCGGTTGCCGATACGGTTTCAACGATATCCAATGGTTTAATTTCAGTAATTTCTACTTGTTTAAAATTACCGCTTTTACCAAACATTCCAGACTTTTTACCCACAACGAGTAATATGGCTAAAACCACAACAATTCCCAGAATGATAAAAAGAGTTTTCTTCTTCATTTATAAAATTTTTAAAAGCTATATTTTAAATATCCTGTTTTGATAAAAACCAGAACATTAATCAGCATTTACAAGAAATTTAGAATCTTAAATTAGCCACCGGAACCCCAAAATATAATTCCAGCACTTTTAGTTTAAAGATGTAATCGTACTTGGTACGAATCACTTCTCGCTGCGCATTTTCGTAACGCACTTTAGACTGACTAAAATCAAAAGCATTAGTTAACCCAACATCAAAACGCTCTGTCGCGTATTCGTAAGCCTGTTGCTGAGATTCTTCTGCCACCAAAGCGGCCTCATAAGCTTCAAAAGCCCCGGTTGCATCTACATAAGCCTGATAAACATTTGCCTCAAGATCCAATTCTGCCTGTTCTAACTGATATTCAGCCCTACGTACGTTTACTTTGCTTCTTTTAACTTGATTCCTGGTCGCAAAACCGTTAAAAATCGGAACGCTTAGTTGAAACCCATAAGAAATACCATCATTTAACCATAACTGGTCTATAAATGGCCTAGGAGGTAACGAAATGGGAACGGCAGGGTTCTGAGATTCGGTCACTACTGTTTCCCCTGTGGACTCTACATAACCAATTTCAGTAATTGTAGTGCCCGGTGGATTAATATAATCTATCCTGTTTGCACCGGTCTCCCTGGTATTATAGTTAACAAAAGCACCTAATGTAGGTAAATAGGCCCCACGGGCTATTTCAACATTTTGCTCAGCGATTTCCTTGTTGGCTTCCGCAATTCTAATTTCTGAACGTTCTTCTTTAGCTCGCTCGATAATATCATATACTGAATTATCTAAAATTTCGGTACCAAAGATATCATAGTCATCCTCTACGATATCAAAATTTTCATAATCCTTGATCAGTAAAGTCTGGGCCAGACTAATCAATGAAATCCTGATATTGTTTTGAGCGATTATAATTCGTTGTTTTTCATCGGCATTTGTAGCCTGTATTTCCAAGAGATCTCCCCTTGGCAAAGAACCGGCATCTACCAGTTGTTTGGTACGATCTAACTGCTCTAGAGTTACTTCGTTTTGAGATTTTAAAACTTCAAGATCCTGCTTAGCAAACAATACTTGCAAATAAGAGTTCGCTACCGATAATGTAATATCATCTTCCATCTTATCTAGAGAATACTGTGCAGCAAGTTTAGACATCTTGGCTCTTTGTAGCTGCTTGTAATTCCTCAGACCGTCGAATAACGTAATACTAGCCGTTACTCCTGCAGAAAAGTTTCTGGTAGTTTGATTTTGTAGCACCCCGGTAGTTACATTTTGGGTTAAACCTGTATTCCAGGAATTGCTGGCATTACCATTTAAACCAGGCAATAAATTACCTATGGCATCAAGTTTATCGATTTCAGCTGCTTCTACATCAAGTTCAGATTGTTTTACAGAGATGTTATGCTCTAAAGCATACTCCACACATTCCTGCAAGGTCCATTTTTTCTCCTGCGCATTGGCGATGAACCCAATGAAAAGTAAAATGGTAAAAAGTCTAAATTTCTTCATAATGTATATTGTAAAAGATAGGTCTAACAAAAAGTTGAGTTGTTACAAAAAATGCATAAAATTAATTTGCAGCAAAATTTTGAGCTGGTTTTAGTTGGTTCCACACTTTAATTTTATCGTCTTTACCGACTCCGCTTTTAATTTCCACATTAATACCATCACTCACCCCAAGCTCCACGTCTTTACGCTCAAATTGTTGATTTCCGGTTTCAATTTCTACAAAAGGCTGTTGCGTATCATTATCAAATTGAACCAATGCTTCTTTAATGGCCAGGACATCCTCAGCTTTTGCTAAGATTATAGAAGCATTCGCACTTAACCCAGCTCTAATAAAAGTGGTATCTGCTTTATCTAAAGTTCCTTTAATTTCAAATTGAATCGCTCCGTTTTCTTCCACTCCCTTTGGTGCGATATAATCCAAAACCGCATCGAAAGTTTTATTTTCTATAGCACCCACAGTGACTTCTAGTGGCAAACCTTCTTTAATCTTGCCTACTTCGCTTTCGTCTACTTTACCTTCAAAAATCATCTTATTCACATCGGCAAGCGTAGCCAGGGTAGTTCCGTCGTTAAAGTTATTGGATTCGATCACCTGATTACCGGTTTTTACAGGTACATCTAGCACCATTCCGGTAACGGTACTTCTAATTAATGTATTTGCTGCGCTACCAATTCCTCTGGTTGTTCCGGTTTTTACGATCTCAAAATTTTGCTCGGCCGATTTATAATTCTGTTCTGCTCTTTGATAAGCTACTTCAGCATTATCATAATCATTAGCAGAAATAACTCCCTTATCGAATAAAGATTTTTGACGCTCAAATATTTTCTTTTGATTATCAAGATTAATTTTAGCCGTAGCCACAGCATCTTTCGCACTCTGAAGCGAGTTAACATTGGGAATCACCCGAATCCTTGCGATTAGATCTCCTGCCGCTACAGACTCACCGGCTTCCACATAAATTTCATCTATAATTCCACTAATATTAGGTTTAATTAGAATCTCTTCTAATGGAACAATATTCCCGGTTGCTACTGTATTTTTAGTGATGGTTTGCACAGAAGCCTGTTCAGTTTGATAAACCACCGGATCTTGCTGTCCCTTTTGAAAGTAATAATACAGCGAACCCAAAAAGCCAATAAAGATTACGGCTAAAATAACGATGGTAACTGTTCTTTTCATTTTTGATTGTGTTTATTCTATTTTCTAAAATTGTTATTCTGTTCTTAACGCATCTACAGGCTTGATCTTTATCGCATTTTGTGCAGGAATTAACCCTGCCAGTAGTCCTGATATCACCAGGATCGCCAGTGCGATTAAAACAACCCCAATATTAACAGATGGATTAATAAACATCATTTCTGAGGTATCCATTCCATCTAAAATCATATTAATTATAAAGATGACGAAGGTAGAGAGAATGATTCCTGCCATGCCTGAAATGATGGTAAGAAATATCGACTCTAAAAGTATTTGCCCTCTAATGTTCCAGGGACTTGCTCCCAAAGCACGCCTAATTCCTATTTCGTTCGTACGCTCTTTCACCACGATAAGCATAATATTACTTATCCCTATAATTCCTGATAACAAAACAAGTGTCCCTACAAAATAAGCCACCAGGCGCAGTGCAATAAATAAACCGTTAATACGACTGTATTCTTCATACAAGTCAAAATTTCCTACGGCCCGATCATCATCTGGAGCTATACTGTGACGGGACTTGATAACATCAAACACACTATTTTTAAGATTGGTTATCGAATGATCATCATCTGCCGTGATCGCCATCCAGCCTACCACATTTCCCATATTAAAAGCTTGCGAAAATGCTGTAAAAGGCACAAAAATCTCTTTTTGCATTTCTTCTACATTTCCACCACCGCTACCTTTTTTCTTATAAGTTCCTATCACCATAAAACTAACACCGTTAATTTTAATATAGGTTCCCAAAGCTTCTTCGTTAATATCATACAAACCAGCCCTTACCCCTTCACCAATTACCGCAACTTTTCGGTTATCTTTAATATCCGAATAATTTATAAATCGGCCGGAAGTAATATCCATAGGCTGCTGTCTTATAATTTCAGGATAATCGCCATATACGTTATAAGCCCCACTATTTAAACCACGCACAACATTGTTAGCTCCACCAAAGCCTCCTAATTGATTACGGGGAGAGACAATCTCTAAACCGGTTACCGTTTGTTTTATAGCTTGAACATCACCTAATTTAAAATTATAATTTCGACCTTTGGGCAAACCTTTATAGGGTTTAGACACCGTTTGGGACCACATAAACATAGAATTTGTAGCCATCCCACTAAATCCTTGCTTAACACCGTTCTCTAATCCTTTACCGGCAGCCAAAAGGATAACCAGTATAAATATTCCCCACAACACTCCAAAAGCAGTTAAGAGCGTTCTAAACCAGTTTGCGGTTAGCGCTTCTATAATTTCGTCCCAGCGATCTCTACTAAACATGATTTAAAATTTTTACTCGTCCCTTAATGCTACGATTGGTTTTATCTTTGCCGCCCGGTAAGCCGGAAAAAATCCAGCGACCGCTCCTGCTATTATCAGTATAAATACAGTAGACAAAGCCACATTAAAATTTACTGTAGGGTTATATATAAAATCAGTCTGTATCATAGGGGCAACTACATCCAGCAAAATCAACCCAGAAATCAAACCTGTAAATCCAGCAAACGAAGTCACAAAAATTGACTCGTGAAGCACCATCCCAATAATGGAAAGCGGCTCTGCACCAAGGGCTTTACGTACTCCAATTTCTCTGGTTCGTTCTTTTACTATAATTAGCATAATATTACTAACCCCAACAACACCTGCTATAATAGTACAAATCCCAACTCCCCAAAAAAACATCTTTATCATGGCCATTAGATCGTAAAATCGCTTGGTGTTCTCCAGCATATTGTTCACCCTAATTGCGCTATTATCATCTGGAGCAATAGTGTGCTTCCCTTTTAAATAGGTTTCTACTTTATTAGTAAAAGCGTTAGCTGATGCCAAAGCTTCTTCATAAGTATCTTCGGGTTGTAATGTGTAAGACATGTAGTTAATATCATTACCTCCACCAAAAACTTTTTGAGCCGTAGTAATAGGGACAAAAACCCTAGTTTCCTCACGTTCTCCTCCGGGATCTGTATATACTCCAACTACCTTAAATTTAATTCCCGAAATTTCTACGTACTCTCCTAAAATGTTTTCTTGGTCTTTAAATAGATCATTTTTTACGCGATTTCCTATAATTACGACTTTTCCAGACGCTTCTACATCATTATAATTTATAAAACGACCTAAAAGCATGCTGCTATTTTCAAGAAATTGATAATCTGGATACACACCTTCTACCCTATAGGAGCCAGATTCCTTCCCGAAGCTTACCATACCGCCCCAAATTCTATATACCGAAGATTTATATTCTAGATCCTCTTTATTTTCTAAAGTGGTAAATTGATAATCTTCATTTTTCATCTGAATCATTCGGCCTGGATTTAAACCTTTGTATTCTTTCGAAGTTACTCCGGGAAAAACATAAATGATATTTGCTGCATCTCCCTGAAATTCTCTTTCAATCCCATGTTTCATACCTTCACCTATTCCAAGAAGAATGACGAGGATAAAGATGCCGGATGCCACTGAAAGTCCTGTTAAAAAAGTACGCAGTTTATTTTTGCTAATGGTCTCAAAAATTTCCTGCCAACGTTCAAGATCAAACATGTTGTAGTGCTCTTACCTGATTAACTTGAGTATCGTCGATAATTAAACCGTCTTTAAGGTTTACTATTCGCTTGGTCATTTGTGCAATATCATGCTCATGCGTAACAATGAGTATGGTCCTACCCTCATCGTTAATTTGTTGAATTAAATCCATTACTTCGTATGAGGTTTTAGTATCTAATGCCCCGGTGGGTTCATCGGCAAGTAATACTTTTGGGTCGGAAGCTAAAGCCCTGGCTATGGCTACCCGCTGTTTTTGCCCTCCTGAAAGCTGGTTTGGTAAATGATCCATCCACTGCGCAAGACCTACTTTTTCTAGATAAGCCTGAGCCCTATCCATACGTTCGCTGCGTTTCATCCCCTGATAATATAAAGGCAGGGCTACATTATCGAGTGCCGTTTTATAATTAATAAGATTAAAAGATTGAAATATGAAGCCAAGAAATTTGTTGCGGTAACGGGCAGCTATTTTTTCATTAAGATTCTTTATTGCTACGCCATCCAGGGTATAAGAGCCCGTATCAGCTTCGTCCAACATCCCTAAAATGTTAAGAAGCGTAGATTTACCTGAACCTGAAGATCCCATTATGGAGACAAGTTCACCTTCAGCAACATTAAAGTTTATTCCTTTTAAAACATGAAGTGAATTATTCCCTGTTTTGTAAGATTTGTGTAAATCTTTAATTGTAATCATAACATTTTGACTGATGGTTAAAAGCAAACAATGTGCTCATATCCATAAGACTTCCAAAAACTTAAAATGTTACAAAAAAATTAAAAAATACTTAAAAAATTCTAAGCCTCGTATTTCTTTTTACGGTAAGAACGGTAAATATAATATCCAAGACCTCCTACAAGCAGGTAGGGAAAAATCATTAAATAAAGAATTCCATCATTAATACCTTCAGCAGCGTTTTGCGAAGATTCACTTTCTAAAACGGCTCTACACATGGCACATTGAGCGTCTGCAAACAAGGGTATAAAAAAAAATACCAAAATAACCAATATGGTTTTTGCATTAAAAATCCTCTTCATTTTATTCAATTTTAATAATAAGGATACATAAAAATATACACCAAAACCCCAGTTATCGCCACGTACAACCATATTGGAAAAGTCCATCTGGCCACTTTAGCATGTTTCGCATACTCACCAGTTAACCCACGATACATCGTAAATAAGACTAATGGAATGATGATTGCTGAAAGGGCGATATGTGAGATTAAAATAAAAAAGTAAACATATTTAAGCAATCCTATACCTTCATAATGTACTGGCTCATTACTTATTTTTGAAATTACATAGCTTACTAAAAATATTGAAGAAAGCACAAAAGCCGTAATCATTACATTTCTATGTAATTTATATTCCTTTATTCTCATAAAGAAAAATCCCATTAAAAGCAACACCGCTGTAGAACCATTAAGCACAGCATGGAATAAAGGAAAAGTACCCGCTTCTGCTCCTAATAGATTGTAGCGTTCTGGTAAATTCATTAAAATTAAAACTACAATCGGTACTAATACCGAAAGCGCTATAATCACCGGAATGGCGATTTTGTCTGTTTTTGTCAATGTTTTTTTCACAACAATGTTTTAATATCCTCAATCAACATATCAATTTGCGGCTCCTCTTCTCCCTCAGCTATCGATGCATTTCTTTTTACAAAGCCTCTATAGTAAATCAATGGATTTCCGAAATTATCCTTTCGTGAACGAATATATCCCTCCTTATCAATTAAAGCAAACATACCAGAATGAACAAAACCGCCCTTCACATCAGGGTCTTCTCCTGCGTACGTTTGAAATCCTGCATTTGCCAATTGATAAATTTTTTCCTTTTCTCCGGTTAGCAAATGCCAGTTAGGATTTGTTATGCCGTATTGGTCGGCATATTCTGAAAGCACCTGTGGAGTATCGTGCTCTGGATCAATAGAAAAAGAAGCCACGCCAAATTCATTTTCGTAATCCTTTAATTCGTCCTGAACTTCAACCAAGTTTTCACTCATTACAGGGCAAATTGTCGGACAAGTAGTGAAAAAGAATTCTACCACATACACCTTACCCAGATAATCTTCATTACTAATAGTATCCCCATGTTGATCTATAAATTCGAAACTTGGTGCTTTTCTTTTTTCACCATTAAATTCAAGATAACCAACTTCCGGAGATTCCTTAGTAGGACGCTTTGTGCCTTCTTTATTTAGACGATCTCCTTCTACTATTTCTCCATTATTCATTTTATCTACAATTTTCGGAATTACAATAATTCCAAAAATAAGGATGATAATAGCTAGACCTATATATGAATATTTCTTCTTCATTATTATGTGAATTTCTAATCAATTATTTTTTCTTTCAGCATTATTCTTTTTCAAAGCCAGGCGATATTCAGCCAATATAACTTTTACGTCATCGTTCATCTTATTGGTCAATTCTGCTATATCTCTGGAATCATACCCATAAAGACTACCTTCATCGTCATCATCCCTACCTCGAAGGTTTCGGGACTTATCCACTATAAAAACATACGGAGAGTAACTATCTTCTGAAAGCTGATAGGGACTACTAAAACTATTAAATACCTCTTGAATTTGTTCTGGAGAGCCAAATACGAATTTCCATTCTTGAGCATTGGTAATCCCTTCAAACTCTTTTATAAAATCAGCAGCGCTCGCTTTGGCATTTTCAGGAAGAATAATCACAAACTGAAAATCATCAAATGCATAATATTTTTCAAGAATTTTTTTATCGAGATTAAAAGTATTTCCCTTTAAATCTTCTATTTTTTCTCCAAAAAAAGCGACTACACTAATATGATCCTCAAGAAATACAGGTTCGTCTTTATAAGTGGTAAGACCAGAAATTTCAGAAACATCTTCTGTTAAAATTGGTAGCCTGGCGAAATTATTTTTCCCCGATGCAAAAAAAAGGTAAGCAACGATCGGCAATGCAAATAGTACTGTGAGCACAAAAAATTTCTTCATAACACCGTTTCAGAAAAGGAGTACAAAAATAAAAAGACGGTTTAACAAAACCGCCTTTTCTTAATGTTTTAACTTTTGTAAGATTTAAAAATCCCAGGCGATATAGCCATTTTTATAAACCTCATAAATATAATCTCCTTCTGTTAGTAAGATGAAGATTAGATAAATTGCAAGAAAAACTCCAGACCATACGACTGCTCTTCGAAGTCCTTTTGTTTCCTGCTCCATGTGCATAAATGCCCATGCAATATAATATGCTTTATATAAGGTAAGAATTATAAATATCCAGTTTAACAGATGCATTCCTACCAAAGAAGTATTTGTAAGAAAAGTAGGTCTTATAATTCCTAAAACTACTTCTACAATGGTAACTACAGAAAGAATTGCAAAAACCTGCCAGATTCTTTTTGTATTTGATTCGTGGTGATGTGCTGTACTATCGTGTGCCATAATTTCTTCGATTCAAAATTTAAACAAGGTAAAAGAAGGTAAATACAAATACCCAAACTAAATCTACAAAGTGCCAGTATAAACCAACTTTTTCAACCATTTCATAGCTTCCTCTTCTCTCATAGGTTCCTAAAATAACGTTGAAGAAAATAATAATATTAATTAGAATTCCCGAAAAAACGTGGAAACCGTGGAAACCGGTAATAAAGAAAAAGAAATCTGCAAATAGTGGTGGCCCATATTCATTCTCAGTAAGGTTTGCTCCTTCTACTACGCCAATAGCATTATTGTCCAACCATTTTTGTGATTCCTCTCTGGAAAGTATTTTTTTAGCTCCTACTTCATCAAAATCTAATGTTCTTATAAAAAGATCATCGTTTGCCGCAAATCCTTGTTTAATACCTTCTAAGGTATATTCTGAGACTGTCGAGCCGCTTTCAAACCAAATACCTGTGTTTTCTGTATGCGTAGTACGTTCAGTCCCCTCTGTAATAGCGATATCTTTTAGGGCTACCCGATGACCCTCACCATCTACAAACTGAAGAATGTTTCCTCCTTTTGTTTTTAATGCACCGTACTCCCCAGAGATAAAGTTACTCCACTCCCAGGCCTGAGAACCTAAGAAAATCAAACCACCAATAATCGTTAAAAACATATAAGTAGTTACTTTCCCCTGCTTCATCTGGTGACCGGCATCAACAGCCAATACCATTGTAACGGAAGAGAAAATAAGAATAAACGTCATCAATGCTACATAATACATTGGTGCGTCTACCCCATGAAGAAATGGAAAGTGATTAAAAACTTCATCAGCGATTGGCCAAGAATCCATAAATTTGAACCTTGAAAATCCATAAGCTGATAAAAATCCTGTAAATGTAAGTGCATCGGAAAGGATGAAAAACCACATCATCAACTTACCATAGCTGGCTCCAAGTGGCTGGTTACCACCGCCCCAAGTTTTACCTTCGGTGCCTGTTCTAACAACAGTAGCGTCCATAGAAGAAGTCATTTAATTTAAAGTGCAGCGCAAAAATACGCAATTTTATTATCTAAAGAAATATAAAAAGAAAAACAGGTAAACCCACAGTACATCAAGGAAGTGCCAAAAAGTCGCACCAAGCTCTAATCCAAGTGTTTGCCCCTTATAGTAACGTTGTTTAAAATGATTATAAATTAATACTAAAAGTACTATCAAACCCGCCGCCAGGTGGGCTAAGTGAGTTAAAACCAGTACATAAATGAAACTTGTAGTAATTGTACTTTCACTTCCTGTAAAATAATAACCCTCATTTACAATAGCTGCAAATCCCTGAAATTGAAAAAGCACAAACAAAAGTGCCAGTATTAAAGTCCCCAATAAAAAGGCAGTACCATTTTTTCTATTACCAGATATAATATTCTTTTTTGCAAAGAACATCGTAATACTACTACAAAAAATCACTATAGTACTCCACATAAATGATTGTGGTAATTCAAATTCAGTAAGCCAGTCGGGCCGTGTTTTACTTACCACATAAGCACTGGTTAGACCGGCAAACATCATCCCCATACTAATAATCGCAAACCAGAGCATCATTTTTTTAGCTCGATTTCTTCTTTCCTGCTCGCTTCCTTTTGTTAAATCCATTCTCTAATAAATTTATCCAATACGTAAACTATTTGTAATAAAGTAATATATGACACACTGGCTAACATCAATTTTTTCGCTGCATCTGCTGTTTTTAGCTTAAAAAGACGGATCGCATAGTAAAGCATTCCCAAGCCCAATAGTAGGATAATGATTCCTGAAACCGGAGTTAAAAACAATCTTCCCGTAACCCCAAATACAGGTATTAAAGAAACTAATATTGTCCAGACCACATATAATACAATTTGTATGGCTGTTCCTTTATCTCTCTTCCCTGTAGGCAACATAAAAAAGCCTCCTTTCTTATAATCATCATACAACCACCAACCAATAGCCCAAAAATGAGGGAATTGCCAAAAGAACTGGATCATAAACAAGGTTCCCGGCTCAATACTAAATTCTCCTGATGCTGCTACCCACCCCAACATAAAAGGAATAGCTCCTGGAAAAGCCCCTACAAATACAGATAACGGAGTTTTTGTTTTTAACGGAGTATAGATACTCACGTAAAGAAAAATACTAATCGCCCCAAACATTGCTGTTTTGGGATTAATAATATAAAGCACCACTAACCCTAAAATCGTAAATACACTTGCAATAATAAAAGCTGTGGTGACCGACATTCTACCTGATGGAACGGGACGGTTTTTGGTTCTATCCATCAGCGCATCCAAGTCTTTTTCGATAATTTGATTGTAGGCATTAGACGCTCCTACCATAAAATATCCTCCAATTGCCAAAAGAAGCACAACCACAAAATCTACGGTTTCTGCTCCCAAAAAGTAACCTGCAACAGACGAAAAAACCACACTTATGGCCAATCGCATCTTGGTTATTTCCTTAAAATCTGATAATAACGAAGGTGAAGAACTATGTACGCGCGCGCTACTCAAAATTATTTTTTATAATTGGCGCAAAGATACTCCTTAATTAGGTTTTGGCAAGGCCGCACAATTGTTAATTTTAAATCTATGTATATGCTTAGTAATCGTAGTACCAATTAAAAATATCTGTACGAATACCAAAGTTTAACCAGGAGGTGGAAATATCAAAATTATTCCTAGTATTTATATCGGTATTCATGTTACGATAAATAAAACTACCATAGAGCTTAAGATTAGTTTCCGGATTTATAATATAACCTGTTTCTAACTGCCCAAAGAAAGAGATTCCAGTATTGCCCTGCCCTATTTTCACGCCGTTATCAAACGGTCGGTCTTCATAATTACGATAAATATCTCCTCCATAAGAATAGAAGTCATTGTCATAATCAAAACCTCGTTTTCCGTAAATAACTTTAGCCATCCCATACCAGCGATCTTTTTTATATCTGGCAATAGCAATTAGTTCTCTAAAATTTGCTCCCCATAAATGTGCCAGGGACTGGTTATTATGCCCATAATTCAACACTTCTGTATTATGAGAATAGGTATAGGGACGCACCTGATTATATTCTAACTGAAGGAAAAGATTGGGAACTTTAAAAGCATCAAAATATTTTAAACCTAATTGATAACCTAATTTGTTTTTCCAACTTTTTTCACCCCCAAAAATATCGCTCGATGAAAACTCATCAATAATAACCTGAGTATAAGCGTTTAAATAATTACTCAACTTATACTTACCACTTAGTCCAATTAGAGCATTTCCCCCACGTGCACCCGTTGAAAATTCGATGGCCCGGTAAAAAATTACCGGATTTAAATAATTAATATCAAAACCTCTGTTATTATCATTCTCCCAGATTACAGATTCAAAAAGACCTATATTAAGTCGTTTAGTCACATTTAAACTTAAATAATGATTTGCCATATACTTTGTACGATAACTACCATCTTGTGTAACGGCAGGCCTCACATCACGCATAGACATCCAGGTATTGGTATATTTTAATTTCCAAAAGGTAGTATTTAGCTTAAAATAGGGATATGGTGAGGTCACATCACTCACCAATAAGGAACGATAGCCATCCCCTATAAAGTTCTTTCCATGTCCAAACTGAACATTAAAATATTTTGAAGGACTATAAGATAGATATCCCTCGGCCACAGGGTAATCGTAGGCATCGTCTCCAAATGGCTTGGCTATACCTCGTCCTGGAATAATAGCTGGGTCTCCACCATCTGGCCTTATAGATGCTGCCCAATTATTGAAATATCCAGCAAATCTTCCCTGGTTCTCATAGACCACGGTATAAAAATTAAGGTGTTTACCTAATCCGCCCTGAAATATTGCTGCTCTGGTATTATTATAAGTATAATCTGCGGAATTATCATTAAAGTCTTTTCCCAGTTGAAGATCTAAGGCAAAATCGAAAGTAAACCAATAATCTTCATTTTGGAATCTAAACATATGCTCATTCCAGATTTTTCGTCCAACCAGAGTTTTTCGATCCTGATAAAGCTTTTCAGCATCAGATTTTAGGTCGTAATATTTCGAAACATCTTTAAAAAGAAATGGTTTTGAAGCTGTATGGTTATTAGTTCCTATTTGATTTAACGCGGCATCAAACCTGGAATAATATTCATGTGACAAAGGTATATTTATATTGCTTTCATAACGAGGATTGGTAAAAAGATCAGAGCGAACAGCATCATATTCATTATTCGCCCTAACCAACTCGTTAGTCTGAAAATTATCAGATTTCTTTTCCTTAGGAGCTTCGTCTATATCCTCAGGTAAAGACTCCAACTCCTGAATGTCGTTTCTTTTTAAAGGAATTTTTATAGGTAACCTAAATTGCATAGAAGTAGGCTGCGCATTATATTTTGCTGGTTCTATTACGGGAAGCAAACTGAATATTCTGGAAATTTCCCCCTTTAACTCATCATAAGCCGCATTAATATACATCAGTCTAAAAACACCTTCTTTACTCACTTCAAAAACAACGGTGATTTCTCCCGTATAATTATTACTAATTACCTTTGGAGGGGTTTCAAAATGATCTGTGATAAACGTAACCAGGGCATTCTTAAAACAATCTTCTAAAGAATTGTATTTTACAGATTCACAATCAGGAAAAACAGGATAAACCTCTGCATTTTGTGCCTGTACTAGAAAAGAAGCTAATAAAATAACGGGAAGTAAAAAAAACTTCATATTAGAATTATAGATATTCGGCTAAAAAGATACACTTTTAAAATATATCCTAAAATAAAGAAATCCCGGTAAAAACCGGGATTTCCATAAATAATATAAGTAATATTTTTCCTTAATCTTGAATTTGGAAAGTAATCGGTAACGAATAAACAACACCTACCGGCTTACCTCTTTGCTTACCTGGTTGCATTTTAGGTAATTTATTTACTACTCTGGCAGCTTCCTGCTCTAACCTTGGGTGTGGAGCACGAGCTCTAACATCTGTAATCTTTCCTTGTTTATCGATCTTAAACTGTACAATTACACGAGTAATACCTGATAATCCAAGTTCAGATCCTAAATCTGTATCAAATTCTTTTTGTACAAATTTCATCACTTTTTCACTCATACAAGCTTTACGCTCTTCATTGTCTTTAAGATTTTCACATCCTGGGAAAATTGGCACGTCCTCGATAACTGCAAAAGGAACATCAGCTACCTCTTCTTCTACTGGTGCTTCTACCACTTCTTCCACTTCAACGATGTCTTCAAGACTGGTTTCAGTAGATTCGATTTCATCTTCTTCTACTTCTTCCTCATCCTCCACAACTTCGATAACCTCTGGTGCCGGTGGTGGTGGTGGAGGTGGTGGTGGCGTGTTTTGCATTTCTGTAATTGGAATTTCTTCGTCTTCTAATTGATCCATCTGCACCATTCCAGTATCAATATCAGACTTCTCATAAGTCTTCCATTCAATAGCCTGCCAGGTAACAAAAAGAACCAATATAAGACCTAATTGAAGAAACAATACGCTTCTTTTCGATAAATCAGCTTTAGGATTTTTCTTAGGTTCCATAATGGTTAATGATTAATAAGGTTTGCTAAAATAAATATTTTTTCCAAAAAATTAAATAAATATCAGTTTTTAACCTTTTTAAGTGGCCTCTCCAAAGTTAAAAAAAGAATTGATGCTATTAAAACACCTGTTGAATTCGCAATCACATCTAACCAATCGGGCTGTCTGTAACTGGTAAGTGTACCCTGTAAAACCTCAATTAACATACCAAAAGCAATACATAAAACACTTATTTTTAAAATTGTAGCTTTATATGTATAGTTATTCTTAGCCTTAAGAAAAAAAGAAAATTTCCAAACTAAAAATAAAACAAAATAAGCTGAAGCATGCAAAAGTTTATCTCCTACACTCAAATCGCCCATTGTAATTTCAGGGGTTATTTTATATAGGGAGAAAAAAATGAGCGTAGCCGTATATAGACCTGCCAGAGAGAAGGCAAGTTTAACCACCGATGATTTCTTTATATTCTTGCGCGGTAAGCAGATCCTCTAACTCGGCAATTTCAGCATATTTAATCTTAATCATCCACCCATCAGTATAAGGTGCATTATTTACTTTTTCCGGCTCATCCTCTAGACTATCGTTAAACTCAACAATCTCGCCAGTTAATGGCAAATAAAGGTCTGAAACTGTTTTAACGGCTTCTACCGTACCAAAAACATCTTCTCGGTTTAGGGACTCATCTACAGACTCTACCTCTACGTAAACAATATCTCCTAATTCACCCTGTGCAAAATCTGTAATCCCTACAGTTGCAATGTCGCCATCGATTTTAACCCATTCGTGGTCTCTGGTGTACTTTAAATCCTCTGGAATATTCATAGTTATGTTTTATATAGCAACAAAGTTAATTTTTTCGGTTAATTGTTCAAATAGGGCGGCATTAATTTCCAAAATTATATCTCAAAGTAATTCCCGACCTTATTGTGGTTTGCGGAAACGCTGTGGAAACCGCATATTCAGAGAAGGTATGCTCATAATAGAACAATGCAGTTAGGTTCTTAGTAATGGCATAATCGGTCACAAAATTAATCGACCAGATATCCTGACCGGCAATAACCTGATTATTTGATAAATCCAGATACCTTACGATGGTTTTATTTTTACGGTAAGAAACATCAGCTTTAAAGTTAAGATCACTACTTAATACCCTGCGACGCCCACCTAAAGCGGTAATAATCTTCATATCTTTTAAACGATAGCCCATCCCTAAGGTGTACTGATTTCCACTAATTTCAGTAAGGATATTATTATCGAAACTAAGGGAAAGCTGCCTGTCTTTCTCCAATCTTCCTAAAAACTGAATATTATTTGTGGTCTCTAAATCTACCTGCAGCAAAGGTGTAAACAATTCAGACAACACGATATTCGAGAATAATGTTGGATTTTTGTAATCTCCAGCCTGGTTGGTTTCAAAAGGTTTTTCTGCATCATAATCCAAATTGGTTTGAAATTGGTTAATCGTGTAATTAGACTGATAACCATGAGACAGTGAAACCCTCCTAAAATTACGTTTAAAAAACGCCAATCTCATCAATCCGGTATATTTTATATTCCAGTTTGGCAAAGGAATACTTCTAAATGCTCCTAACTTAACATTATCTACAGAAGTTCCCGTGTATGCAGCAAGGAAAGCCGGCAATAATACTGCCTGATTGGTTCTGCCCAATCCTACAGGATATCCGCTTTCATCTACATTATCCGGATCTAAACCACGTTCTACTGCTAACCTTCTCGCTATTTCTATTCGATTTGCCCGAAACTGTTCAAAGGTTGCCGAAGACTGCTCGTTACTTTGACTAAAAGCGGTTTTAATCAGAACCGTAGAAATATTATAATTCCCAAAAGTGTAAGGTGTTAAAGCTTGATATTGCAGGTTTTGAGGATCTACCTTAAAGTTTTCAGAATAAGTTTCAGAATATAATTTCCTTCCAATAATATCAATCGTCAGATCAGGAAGCAAATCTACAGAAGCCTGAGCATTTAATTCTTCATTTTTATTGGTGGTAAATTGCTGATTAAAATTTTGATATAAAGTTAACCATCCTCTCCTTGCAGCCTCATATCTAATTTCATCCTGCATTCCAAAAGTAAATCCTGCAGAAGGTTTTAAGGTTCCCATAAAGCCTATACTACGAGTATAACCTGGTAAAAAGGTTCCCTGGGTATTTCTATAGTTTACCTGAAGCCTTTTTACAGCGGTCACCACATCAATAAGTGTATTTACCGCTTTATTGCCGGAAGCGGTATTTCTATTACGTACTGGCTTAGCCTGTGTTTCTTCTCCTGAGGGCTGTAGTGTTGGCACTCCCATACTACGCTCTGCTATCGAAGTTGCTCTCTGATTATCTTTTTTTCTAATTCCTACATAAGTATACAGCTTTTGCAAATCCATATTGGCTGTAATTTGATGGGTATTCGAATTCTGAACAGAATTTCCAATATTTGGGATACCTTCAAGATTTTGATAAATTCTTGAACCTCGTTGCCACTGGAAATCCCCGGTATATGAATAAGAAGCTTTTAAAAATTCAAAAACCGGCAACTTATTTAATGGTAATTCATAATTTACCTGGATACTTTGATAATGATTATTGGGCTCGCCTACATTAAAATAGTCATCAAAAACGCCAATAGCATTATTCGCGTTTCCATCTTCATCGATATAATTTCTTACAATTCGATTATTTGAAGCATTAAAACTAAAATTCAAAGCACTGGTAAGATTATAGTTTATTCCATACTCCCAATCAAAAAGGAAATTTCTTTGATACAAAGTAGGAATTCCTATATCATTATCGCTCAATTCTAAGGACCTGAATTGTTGCTGAGTAAACTGCCTGAAATAATTTGCACTGGCATTGATATTGGAAGGCAATAAATTAAGGTTGAAATCTTTAATAATTGAGAAATACTGACTACTATCCAGAGCAGCTGTATTTTTAAACGGCTCTAATTTTTTAGGCGCGAAATTAAATTCATACGTTGCCCCTGTTCTTACATTTTGATCTAAGGATTCCTCGATTTCAAAATCACGATAATCCACCTGATTATAAGAACCTGAAAAAGCAAAGTTTTCAATATCATAAGGCTGTGGTTTTGCTTCGCCAGTTCTTTCTTTCCTTAACCCTATAAGATTTATACTTTCTCGTTTCGTATAGGTTTGTGATTGCTTTTTAACCCGGTCTCTCTCTTGTGGATCGGTAATACCGGCTAAACGCGTATCTAATTCGATATCTAAAAATTCCTGATCGTATTTTGGGGTAATTACTTCTTCGCCACGACTATAATTCACAGGAATTTTAAGCCCCCATTTTTGTGGAAGCAATTGCCCCATATTAATATTGGTTACAAAATCATACTGTTCTGCATCTTCCCTGCTACGCTGATTTGGTCCCTGATCCAAAGTACCGAATCCTACAGTACTTTTTCTCCCTGTTGCAGAAAAAGTTGCAAAATCGGCTAAATTGGTATCTATGTTTAGGACGCCTGCCCATCCTCCCTCGTTATCAAGATCTGAAAGTCGAAGCTCATTAAACCAAACTTCCCCACAAACTTCCTGCAAACCAGCTCTGGGCGTTCCGTTTTTAACCCCTAGCATAATCAGTCTAACATTTCCAAAACTTGGATTCCCCTTTACACCAATCCTTAATCTTCCAGGCTCATAGGCATCTTGAGGGTTACGCGGCTCCAAATTTTCGTCAAAGAAATTTAAACGAGTTGTATTATAGGACGGATCTCCTAAAACCGTTGTTTTCACCCGCTGAAGCAACTCTAGTGGCAAATTTAAACGGTTAAGCTCTGGCCAGATATCCGAGGGATTCACACTACCGGCAGCGGTGATAGAAAGCGGAATTTCAATCTGATAAAAGTTATCAGTGAAATCGGTCCCTATTCTTATAAAAGCAACCATATCGCCATCATCAGGATCGGCCTGTCCCTGAAACCCTTCAGCATGCAGAAACATTTCTAGATTTTTATACTGCCGCATATCTACCTGAAAATTTTTATACACTGCTCGCGCATCCTGCGGCTCCAAACCGCAAACACGCATCGCCAGAGATTGCTCGTTTTGCCTGATATTGGTGTTGTTTTGATATAATTCTTCCCTAATCACTCCCGGTGGAAGTACGTAAGGAATAGGCTCCCTGTTTTCGTTTTCTTCGATATTTACCGCAGTAACTTCAAAGAGTACATCAGAGCTTTCCGGCAAATTACTTTCTTCATCCAAATTACCATTATAGCGACGATAATCTCCCCTAACCAATTCCATCGTTCCAAACCTCAACAAGGTAGGATTCTGGAAGTCGGTTAAAAACATCCTCATAAAACGAATCGAACGATAATCCGCAATTCCACCAATAGCATCAGTAGGTTCAAAAATAGGTACTTTAAACTGCACCCAACGTACCCGCTGTGTTTGCCCATTTTTAAGGGTTACATTTAACTCTTTTGTATCTGAAACGTACTCGTTATTTTCGCTATTCATCCCTTCAAAAAACGGAACTTCATACTGAAAATAGCTATTAATCGTATTCATGGTATTATCCCGGTTCACATCCTCTGTGGTAGGCAGCGTTGTGTTTCCACGGTTATTGTTTCCCGAATTATCCGGGGAGTTCCCCTCTACTCCGTTATAATTTCTATAACGCTCTTTAATCCCTCCCTCGGCATTTAGAAAATACTCATAATTATCTGCAGAAGGATCAGGTAAATTCCCAAATTGCGGAAATTTCTGCGCCTCCTCAGCATCGTTTAGCCCATCGTAACCCACATCTTGATTAAGCCTGGCCTGGCCTTCTGAACTAAAAGCATATACCAATGATTGGTCTGTGGGTACTTTACCAAAAGCAGTCTCGGTAGTATTAAGATCAGATCCATCCTCCGGGAGTCCGTTTTCATATTGCTTTCTACCATCTTTGAGTACATCTTCGCTAATATTCCCTAAGTTAAAAACAATCTTTCCATCATTATTCACATTATTAGGATCATCCTGATAAATAAACGGATCCATCACCCAAAACTGAATATACTCTACGTTAGACTGTTCAAAATTTGTAGTATTTATTCCACGCATCATCCCTCCAAAATTACCGGCAGGATTAGGTAAAGTATTACCGCCCGCTGCGGCAGAATTGTAATTATAAGGCCCTCGCTCCCCAGGGTAATAAGCTACATCCATGGTGTAAATTACCTGCGCCTGCCCCTGGATCACATCTACATTTGGAAAAATTTCGTCTACAGTCACTCTTCTTGCGGCATAACTGCTAAGATCTGAATCTGTTATCCCATCGGGACGGCTATTACTGTAAAAAACAGGGTCGATAGTATACCAGGCCAGCTTAGCCCTTCTATCCCCAACGCTTAAATCGCCGTTTGCCAGTTCTCCTCCAAAGCCAATAGGCACACTGGAAAGCTCCCAACTAAGCGGAGTACTAATATCTATCGAAGTTTGCGCAGATTCAAAATCATCGATATAAGAAGTTGCCTTTCCATCAAAATCATTTACTGCGGGTGCCCCGGGAATCAAATACGCAAATTCCCCCCTTACCGAAACATTTGATTTTACATCGGTATCCACATTAGGCAATTTATTAACCAGTCTGGTTAAAAAAGGCACCTCTTTTGTATAATTAAAATTAAAACCTAAAATGGTATTATTTATAGGTTCATAACTATAATTTGCTTTTTGGGTAAGAGGGCGCTCTCTTAGATTTAGAAAAGTACCGGCTACAATTAGATCTTCATTAAACTGATGCTCTACATTAATCCCTGTAAAACGTTTAGATTGCTGCCCAAATAATGCATTGCTTTCCGTATTTACCTGAATAGGGGTATCAGAAGCTAAAAGAGCTTCATCCAGGATCTGCACCCTACCTAAATCATAATTCACCACATAATCTACCCCTTCCTGAAGTGTTCTTCCTCCGGCCGTTACTGTAACCGATCCCTGCGGAACATTAAAACCGATAGGAATCCCTTCAAAATTGGATGATTTGTAGCGTCCTTTTAGTTGAAACTTATTTTTATCAGCATCTTCTTGCTCTGCCTGAGTTTTAGTGGTTCGATATAAGGATCGAAACACATATTTCTCCTGGTTGTCGTTCCAGGTTGAAGGTTCAGAATAAATCTCCTGATTGTTATTAGGTGTATTATCTAATTTTTCAAACAAATATTCTCCAAAAGGCTCAACTGAAGTAAAGATAACCAGTCCGTTTTGTACATCGATTGTAAAACCAGGTACAAAATCGAAGAATCCGTCGCCTCCATTAATAGGATCATTATTATTATTCAGGTTATCCAGGTTAAAAACACGCAAAAGCGGAGTTTCCGCAACATCTGCGGGTAGGGGCAAGGAAGAATTTTCAGCGGGACGAATATAATTAAGCGGTTGGGGATCTGTATAAAGAATGTTCAATCTAAAATCATTAGGGTCTAAATCGTAAGCTCCTAAACTATAGATATTTTTCATCATTAAATCCCACACCGGCTCATTTACATTAGTAACAGTACTTTTAAGCATTTTAACCACCAGATTCTGACTTACCCTTGCATCAGTCTGTCCCTGTTGCTGCTGAAATTCATCTCCGGTAGCATTAACACCATCGTTTGCAAATTCACCAACCTGATACACCTGCCCATTTACCGTGTACTGAAATGCTACAGCCAGTACCTCATCATTGCTCAACCGTTGGTTAAGAGTAATATATCCCAGATCCTGGTTGAGTCTGTACTCATTTGGACTAAGCTGGCGTGCATTTTCCAGCTTTACATAATCAATACCCTCTGAAACGCGCACATTCCCAAATCCACTTTCTACAGTTGAGATATCTCGAATAGCGGGAGTTAAAATAGATTGTTCATTTCCTGTTATCCCTACCGGGTTAAAATCATTATTTTCGTTATCTGGGTAGGCTCCTGCAGGCTGATTAAAAAATCCAGGTGGCACATTATCCAACCCAATATTTCCTTCTACCGGACTTTCCCCAATATCCTGAATCGCGACAATATTTCTGGTATCGGTTAGATTTTGAACATTATTGGTCCTGTTAGTAATCCAAACCTGTATACGTTTAATCTGTATACCGCTTCTTACAAAAGGGTAATCGGCTATAAATTCGTTATAATTATCCCTAAAATAATGAGCTAAGAAAAAGTGACGATCCTGATCATAATCCAGTGCAAATTTTTCATAATCTTCTACCGCAGCACCTCCTTCTACATTTACCGTTCTACGCTCTGAATTTTGTTCTGAGAAAACTCCTGTAATTCTTGTTTTACCAAACTGAAGCTGTGTTTTAAATCCAAATAGGCTTTGTGCACCCTGAATTAAAGTATTATTCAGCGGCATATTTACATTACCCACTTCTATTTTCTGAATAATGTCGTCTTCGCTGGGGGTATATTCTAATTTTAACTGATTTTGAAAATCAAAAGTAGATTCGGTATCATAATTGGCGGTAATTCCCAGGCGTGTTCCTACCTGCCCCAATAAAGACAACTGAATTCTCTGATCAAAATCAAAAGTGAAATTAGAACGGTTTCTTGGGGAATAAGCCGGGTTATCCTGCTTGGTATATAAAATACCAAGATCCATAGCTACTGAACCTTGCGGAGCAATATCGATATTGGTTCCGCCAAAAATACTTTGAAAGAAATCTGAATTCACATAAAAATCCGGGAGTAAATCCTGTTGCAAAGCATCTGCATCATCGGATCTACCGGTAAGCGCCTGATTTTTTAATAAGAAATAGCGTTGCATTTCTTCTTTAACAACCAGCTCTTCATACTCTTTTGGAGAAAGAACTAAAGGAAGACCAATATTGGTCTCACCCAGACTCTTTTTATAGAAATATAAATCTAAGACAGGATCATATTCATATTTAGACTGTATGGAACCAGGATCGGGCATAGAAATCCTACCAAACGAAAAGGTTTGGGTCGTATCCTGCTCCTGCTGCGTTTCTTCTTCCTCTTCCTCCTGTGCAGATAAATTAAAAGAAATTAACAGCAACAGCACTAATGATGAAGGAAAACGCATCGATGTTAACAACCTCAGGTAATTGTTTCTCAATGTAACTACAAATTTTTTAGCGCCAATTTAATGAGAGTCTCTACAGTAGGATCTTCTATCTCTTTTATTAGCTTATTTAGAACTTTATCTGCCTGTTTACGGGCGTAGCCCAACGTCTCTAATGCAGATAACGCTTCTTCTTTAATTGTATTGCTCTGTTCTACAAAAACCTCGTCTATACCAAAGATTTTAACAATCTTATCTTTTAAGTCTAAAATAACGCGCTGTGCCGTTTTTGCTCCTATCCCTTTTATGCTTTGTATGGTTGCCACGTCTCCAGATGCAATAGCGTCCCTAATTTGAGTAGGATCTAAAGATGAAAGCATTGTTCTGGCGGTACTGGCCCCTATACCACTTACGGAAATAAGAAGCCTAAAGATTTCCCTTTCAGATTTTTCCTGAAATCCAAAAAGGGTATGAGAATCTTCCTTCACCTGCAAATGGGTGAATATAGCAATCTGCTCTTCGTCCTTTATCTTTGAAAAAGTATTAAGCGAAATATGGACAAAATAACCCACGCCATTACAATCTACAACAACATAGGTAGGATTCTTCTCTACCAGTTTGCCCTTTAAGTGATGAATCATACGTTAACCAAAAGTTAAGGCTCAAATGTACTAAAATAAAATAAGGGGGAAAACACTAGTTCTCCCCCTTAAAATCAAGTAAGCGTTAAATTTATTTTTTAGCCTTTTTAGCTTTTTCCTTTTCTTGCGCATCTACAACTGCTACGGCTGCCATATTTACCATTTCTTCAACACTTGCTCCTAACTGAAGAATATGAACAGGCTTGTTCATCCCCATCATAATTGGGCCAATAGAATCGGTATCATTAAGCTCTTTTATAAGTTTATACGCACTGTTTGCTGAATCCAGATTTGGATAAATTAAAGTATTTACTTTTTTTCCTGCTAATTTTGAAAAAGGGAACTTCTTCTGAAGCATTTCTTTATTTAAAGCAAAATCAGACTGAAGTTCTCCATCCACTAATAAATTGGGATGGTAACGATGTAAATAAGAAACGGCATCTTTAACTTTTCTAGCCTGCGGATGATCAGAAGATCCAAAATTGGCGTACGACAACATAGCCATTACCGGTTCTAAACCAAAAAGCCTCACCACACCAGCAGTTAACTGCGCTATTTTTGCCAAATCTTTTGCAGAAGGATCTATATTTATAGAGGTATCACTAATAAAAATTGGCCCCCGACTGGTATTCATAACATTAGTTGCCGCCACTCTCGAAATCCCTTTTGCCATACCTATAAGCTGTAGCATTGGTTTAACAACAGTAGGATAGGCACGGGAATAACCTGAAAGTAAAGCATCGGCGTCCCCTTCATTTACCATCATGGCTGCAAAATAATTACGCTCACGCATTAAACGTTCTGCATCGTACAGGGTTACCCCTTTTCTATTACGAGAATCAAAGTAAGCTTCAGCGTATTTTTGAAGTTTACCCCGCTCTTCATCAGATTTCGGATCGATAATTTCTACATCGGCATCAAAATCGATTTCCCCCATCAGTTCTTTAATCACTTCTCTGCGTCCCAAAAGAATAGGAGTACCAATACCTTCATCGTAAACAATCTGTGCTGCTTTTAATACATCCAGATGATCTGCTTCAGCAAAGATCACACGCTTTGGATTGTTTTTAGCGCGTTGCATTAGCAAACGGGTAATTTTATTGTCACTGCCCATTCGTTCTAAAAGCTCATCTTCATACTTCTGCCAGTCGGTAATTTCGGTTCTGGCCACACCACTTTCCATTGCCGCTTTGGCAACCGCAGGTGGAACTTTAGCAATAAGTCTTGGATCGAATGGCTTAGGGATGATATAATCTGAGCCAAAATTAAGTCTGGTTTCTCCGTAAGCAATATTCACTTGTTCTGGCACAGGTTCTTTAGCCAGTTCGGCCAGCGCCTTTACAGCGGCCATTTTCATATCCTCATTAATCTTGGTTGCCCTAACGTCTAAGGCCCCACGAAAGATAAAAGGAAATCCAAGTACATTATTTACCTGATTAGGATGATCGCTACGCCCTGTAGCCATAATAACATCTTTACGGGTATCCATCGCCAATTGATAATCGATCTCTGGATTAGGATTGGCCATAGCAAAAACAATAGGTCGCTTTGCCATACTCTTAAGCATCGCTGGAGAAACGATATCTGCTATGGAAAGACCGATAAAAACATCAGCATCTTTCATAGCATCATCCAGGGTATTTAAATCCCTATCGGTTGCAAATTCCAGTTTTTCCTCTGAAAGATTAGGACGATCTTTTCGTATCACCCCTTTACTATCCAGCATCACAATATTTTCAGCCTTTGCGCCAAAAGCTTTGTAAAGTTTAGTACAGGAAACAGCTGCCGCACCGGCACCACTCACTACAATCTTAACCTTACTCATTTTCTTTTTTGCCAGCTCCACAGCGTTTAAAAGTGCTGCAGCAGAAATAATAGCAGTCCCGTGCTGATCATCGTGCATTACCGGGATATCCAATTCTTCTTTTAACCTTCGTTCAATTTCAAAAGCTTCCGGAGCTTTGATATCTTCCAGATTAATCCCACCAAAAGTAGGAGCGATATTTTTTACAGTTTCCACAAATGCATCTACATTTTTGGTATCTACTTCGATATCAAAAACATCTATATCTGCAAAAATTTTAAAAAGAAGACCTTTACCTTCCATTACCGGTTTAGAAGCTTCAGGACCTATATCACCAAGTCCCAGAACAGCCGTACCATTACTAATTACGGCCACTAAATTTCCTTTCGTTGTATATTTATAAGCGTTTTCTTTATCTTTTTCGATTTCTAAACAAGGTTCTGCTACACCAGGAGAGTACGCTAAAGAAAGATCTCGTTGTGAAGCATATTTTTTTGTTGGAACGATCTGGATTTTACCGGGCTTCGGCTTCGCATGGTACACCAAGGCTTCCCGTCTTTTTCTTGAGTTGTTGCTCATAACTTTTGGTTTTAGCTATTACAAAGTTAGCAAGGTAGATGACATTAACTACTTAAAAATTTTAAAATAATGGTAAGATTTTAACCTGTTTTAGTCAAATATGACGTTTAAGGTTACGATTTTTTAGAGCATAAATTAAAAATCGAATCACTTAGGAATCCAAAAACTTAATATTACGCTTTAAACCCTCGAATTTAGTTCTTTTAACTGCAGATTTTCGAAAGATTTCATTAAAAGTTTCCCTGGTAATTTCCTGCCAGTCTTTTTTATCGAATTTCAACAAATCCGGATGAGGATCAAAAAGTGGCTCATTATGCGGTTTTGAAAATCGATTCCAGGGGCACACATCCTGGCAAATATCGCAACCAAACATCCAGTCTTCGAAAGTGTTTTTAAAACTGTTGGGCAACTCGTCCTTTAACTCTATCGTAAAATAGGAAATGCACTTACTACCATCTACTTTATACGGTTCTACAATCGCATTGGTAGGACAGGCATCTATACACGCAGTACAGGTACCGCAATGATCGGTAACCGGAGTATCCTCCTCTAATTCTAAATCAACAATTAACTCTGCTATAAAGAAAAAGGATCCTGCTTTTTTAGATAATAAATTCGAGTTTTTACCAATCCATCCTAAACCACTTTTTGCCGCCCAGGCTTTATCTAAAACCGGTGCCGAATCTACAAAAGCACGTCCTGCTACTTCCCCTATTTCACTTTGTATAAATTGAAGCAAAGATTTCAGTTTATCTTTAATGACAAAATGATAATCTTTACCATAGGCGTATTTACTGATTTTATAGGATTCGGGATTCTGAACTTTATCTGGATAATAATTCAACAATAAAGAGATGACACTTTTAGAGCCATCTACCAGCTTTGTAGGATCAAGTCGTTTATCAAAATGGTTTTCCATATAGGACATTTTTCCATTTCGATTTTTATTCAGCCACTCTTCAAGTCTTGGCGCTTCTTCTTCTAAAAAACCAGCCTTACTAATTCCACAGGACATAAACCCCAGTCGTATTGCTTCCTTTTTAATAAGATTTGTATATTTTGATTTATTTCCTACGATCATCAAGCTCTTTTCTCAAATTCTACGTAAGCATTTTTGGGTTTCAGGGTGATTAGAGGCAAGATTTCGATATCTTCTTTTACCGATAAAATTTTAAAGTTTAAAATTAATTCTGAAACCGCCAAAATCATCTCGTACATCGCAAAATTGCTACCAATACATTTTCTTGGGCCTGCTCCAAAAGGAAAATAGGCCATTGGGTTCTTTTCTGAAGTAAAACGATCTGGATTAAATTCTAAGGGCTGCTCCCAGTGTTTCTCACTGCGATGAATCTCATAAAATGAAAATAAAAGATCTGAACCTTTATCAAGTTTTATTCCATTAAATTCATCTTCTTCCAAATTCACCCTATCCATAAAATAAGCTGGCGGGTACAAGCGCATACTCTCTAAAATCACATTTTGCGTGTAGGGGCAGCCTTGAACAAACTCCATTAAACTAGTTGTAGCTTCTGAAGCGACCTTTACTTCACTGTAAATTTTATCCTGAATTTGTGGATTTTGAGCCAGAAGTTGTGTGGTAAAACTCAGTGAATTTGAAGTCGTTTCATGCCCTGCTACAAAAAGTATAAGAATTTCGTCGATTAACTGCTCTTCACGCATAGGCTGCCCATCTTCATACCTTGCATCCAGTAGCATATCCAAAAGATCATCATAACGCTTAGGATTTTGCTTTCTTTTATGGACAATATTCCTTAAAATTAGTCTGGATTCCTCACTAAGCTTAAGATGATATTTTAGTTTTCCACTTAAACTAAACCATAGACGTTTATAGGGCTGCCGCAATTCTTTCACCAGCATTTTCTGATTCTCTTCGGTCACATACTGAAGTCGATTGATTTCCTCCTGACTTGCAGCGCTACTAAAGAGGGACTTCACGACAGTTTGAAAAGCCAGATCATTAAAAACTGGAAAGATATCAATTGTTTTCCCCGCCCGAATCTTTACATATTCTACCCGAATAGCCTCTAAAACCGTATCAAGTAAATTTGCAATATGCTTTTTATGAAATGCAGGTTGAATAAGTTTTCGCTGTTTCTGCCAGTGTTCCCCGTTAGAGGTCAAAAGGCCATTCCCAACATATTTTACCAGATCTTTGGTTTGAATTTCAGATTTGATGTAGTTTTTTTGATTTTTCTGGAGCACATATTGCGCAAATTCGGCATCCCTACAAAAAATAACAGATTTTTTAGGGCCGATATTTAACCTGAAAATATCACCATGTTTTTGGAAATTCTCATGATGAAAGGGTAGCGGATTTTTTACAATCCTGGCTGCGTTTTTTAAAAATGTTAATGTGGAAACCTCTGGAATTTCTCTCTTCATAATCAAAATCATCAAAATTAAAACCGCATTTCTTCCTCACTTAAAACAAACCTCCCTGACTAGGACCTCGAGATTTCCCTAAATGTTTATAAGCAGCCTCGGTTACTTCTCTCCCTCTTGGTGTACGATAAATAAAGCCCTGCTGTATTAAAAAAGGCTCATAAACTTCCTCGATAGTCTCTGCACTCTCACTAACCGCCGTAGCCAGCGTAGTGATCCCTACAGGACCACCTTTAAATTTATCGATAATTGTTTCTAAGATCCTATTATCCATTTCGTCCAAACCATGGGCATCCACATTTAACGCCTTAAGACCATATTTGGCAATACCGATATCTATTTTTCCATCACCTTTGATTTGTGCAAAATCGCGCACCCTTCTTAAAAGCGCATTGGCAATACGTGGGGTACCGCGACTACGCCCAGCAATCTCTATGGCTGCTTCCATAGTGATAGGGACTTTTAAAATCTGCGCACTACGCTGTACAATATCAGAAAGCAATTCAGTAGAATAATATTGCAATCGGCTGGAAATACCAAATCGAGCACGCATTGGTGCTGTAAGCAATCCTGACCTGGTGGTAGCGCCTATCAGGGTAAACGGACTCAGATTAAGCTGTACACTACGTGCATTTGGACCAGATTCAATCATAATATCGATACGATAATCTTCCATCGCTGAATACAGGTACTCCTCTACAATCGGACTTAATCTGTGGATCTCATCTATAAAAAGAATGTCGCGTTCATCCAGATTCGTTAACAGCCCTGCTAAATCTCCGGGCTTATCCAAAACGGGACCGGAGGTAATTTTTAACCCCACACCAAGCTCATTAGCTAGAATATGCGCCAGTGTTGTCTTCCCCAGGCCGGGTGGGCCATGCAAAAGGGTGTGATCTAAAGCCTCACTTCTTAAATTCGCCGCCGCCACAAAAACCTTCAGATTATCCAAAACCTGTTCCTGACCGGCAAAATCATCAAAACTAAGGGGTCTTAGCGCTCTTTCTATATCAAATTCTTCCGGAGAAAAATTTTCACCAGTGGCATCCAGGTTTTCATTCATAACAGATCAATTAATTTTCGCCTAAGTATAGGCAAAACAAAGATAAAATAAAAAAGCCTCTTCAATTAAGAAAAGGCTTTGGTGTATTTTAATATTCTTTTTATTAATGATGTAAATCTTCTTCATTTTCCTGCATCGGCACCGTTTGTGGCACGTAATCCTGCCCTTTTATCACGTACTCTCCATCCGCATTCGTCTTACTGTAATCGTAAGCCCAACGATAAACCACAGGAAGTTCTCCTGGCCAGTTACCATGGATATGCTCTACCGGAGTTGTCCATTCCAGTGTATTCGATTTCCAAGGGTTCATTGTAGCTTTCTTACCGTAGAACATGGAACTAAAGAAATTATAAATAAACACTATTTGCACCAGTGCAGTTACGATAGCACATACTGTTACGATCACGTTGATATCTGCAAGATCATCAAAATATGGGAAATAGGTATTTGTATAATAACGTCTTGGAAGACCGGCCATACCAAGGAAATGCATAGGGAAGAAAACTCCGTAAGCTCCTACCGCTGTCACCCAAAAGTGGATATACCCAAGATTTTTATTCATCATACGACCAAACATCTTTGGGAACCAGTGATAAACGCCGGCAAAAAGACCATACAATGCAGATATACCCATTACCAAGTGGAAGTGAGCCACCACAAAGTACGTATCATGAACGTTAATATCTAATGTTGAATCCCCAAGAATAATACCTGTTAAACCACCAGTAATAAATGTTGATACTAATCCTATAGAGAATAGCATACCAGGGTTCATTTGGAGGTTACCCTTCCATAACGTTGTAATATAGTTGAAAGCTTTTACCGCAGAAGGGATGGCAATCAATAATGTAGTAAATGTAAATACCGATCCTAAGAATGGGTTCATACCAGACACGAACATATGGTGCCCCCATACTATGGTTGAAAGGAAACCAATCGCCAATATCGAAGCGATCATTGCACGGTATCCAAAGATTGGTTTACGAGAGTTGGTAGCCACAACCTCTGAAGTAATACCAAGTGCTGGAAGGATTACAATGTATACCTCTGGGTGACCCAGGAACCAGAATAAATGCTCAAAAAGAACTGGTGAACCACCGTGGTGACTAAGCACTTCCCCATCTAAGAAAATATCACTTAAAAAGAACGAAGTACCAAAACTTCTATCCATAATAAGTAATAAGGCCGCAGATAATAATACCGGGAACGAAACCAAACCTAAGATAGCAGTTACAAAGAAGGCCCAAATAGTTAACGGCAGTCTGGTCATAGACATTCCTTTAGTCCTAAGGTTAATAACAGTAACAATATAGTTAATACCACCCAGTAACTGAGAAGCGATAAACAGTGCCATAGAAACTAACCAAAGCGTCATCCCCATTCCAGAACCTCCAATGGCCTGTGGAAGGGCACTTAATGGTGGATAAATAGTCCAACCTGAAGAGGCCGGTCCTGCTTCTACAAATAGTGAACAAAGCATTATCACACAAGCTATGAAAAACAACCAGTAGGATAACATGTTCATAAATCCTGAAGCCATATCGCGCGCACCGATTTGCAGTGGAATAAGGAGGTTACTAAACGTACCACTTAATCCTGCAGTAAGCACAAAGAATACCATGATGGTACCGTGAATAGTTACCAATGCTAGATAAATATTGGGTGTCATCACACCGTCTGGCGCCCATTTACCCAGTAAAGCTTCAAATATAGCGAAAGACTGCTCTGGCCAAGCTAATTGAATTCTAAACAAGATAGACATTCCAATTCCTACAATTCCCATCAATAAACCTGTAATAAGGAACTGCTTAGCAACCATTTTATGATCAAAGCTAAAAATATACTTTGATATAAACGTTTGCTTATGATGATGTCCGTGATCCTCGTGGTGATCGTGAGCTGGTGCGTTTACTACTGCTGACATATCTTTATTATAATACTTTAAATTCTTTAATATTTTTATTCCTCAGACATTGATTCCCCAAAAGTAGATTGTTCGGCTAACCATGCTTCATAATCGGCTTCAGACTCTACTATTACCTTCATCTGCATATTGTAATGCGCCTGTCCACAAATTTTGTTACATAGCAAGAAATAATCAAACTCGTAAGAATCATCTCCGTTATCCTTTCTGATATCATTGATACGTTCTACCTTATCAACCATATCATCACTATTCCTCATTTCTTCTGTAGTTACCGTTGGTGTAAATCCAAACTGAGTAATCATCCCAGGAACAACATTCATTTGCGCTCTAAAATGTGGAAAATACGCGGAGTGTAAAACGTCCTGTGATCTTAATTTAAACAACACTGGTCTATTTACCGGTAAGTGTAACTCTCTCACTATCTTATCGTCCTGCCCATAAGAATCTTCTTTATCCACACCCAAAGCATTTATTCCTTCAATGAATCTAACATTTGCTTTACCCAATGTATTATCCTCTCCGGCATATCTTGCCGTCCAGCTAAACTGCTGTGCATAAAGCTCGATAACCAATGGGTCCTCATCTTCATTAACACTCATTATATCATTCCATGTAAATAAACCATAGATAATTAAACCTGCTAAAACAATTACAGGAATAATGGTCCAGATAAATTCCAACTTATCATTATCTGCATAGAACAATGCTCTTTTACCTTTAGCGCCTCTATACTTATAAGCAAAATAATGCAATAAAGCCTGAGTAACAATCTGAACAAACATGATCAATAACATTGAGATCAACATTAGATTGTCATATTTCCCTCCATGCTCTGAAGCTGCATCCGGAAGAGTTACATTCGTAAAAGTCCAAAAACAGTAAAACATTAAAAGATATAGGAAAACGGCAAACCCCATCATTAATTTACCCTGGTTCTCGTTATCCTTGTTGTTAGCTACCTGAGAGGTATCTGCATCAGGCGATTTTGACAATTCAAATATTTTTGAAATCTGCCATCCCGTTACAGCAAGAAGTGCTAATACTATGATTACTAAAAATACGGTCATTTTATAAAGTCTTCTTTAAACAATCAATCTTTAATTAGTAATGGTAATTTTCACTTTCCTTAAGGAAAGGATTACCTTTTGGATATAAGGATTCTTTCGCCAGGCCAGTCCCAACACAGAATATAAACAATCCAAGGAAAAATAATATTCCAGCAATTTCAGTGATACCGAAAGACCAATGGGGACCAACAGTAGAAGGCATGATCAATAAGAAAATATCGATATAATGCCCCACAAGAATTACCACTCCTGCCATAATCACAAACCAAGGAATACGTTTGTAATCACTGTTGATTAACATCAGGATTGGGAATATGAAGTTCAGCACCAACATTCCAAAGAAAAGCAGATTGTATTCTTCGATTCTGATAATAAAATAAGTTACTTCTTCCGGAATATTTGCATACCATATTAACAGGAACTGACCAAACCAAAGGTACGTCCAGAATACACTAAAGGCAAACATAAATTTAGCCAAATCATGTAAATGACTATCATTTACAAATTTAAGATGACCAATTTTCTTAAGGAACATGGTAACTAAAGCTATAACAGTAATTGCTGATACAAACATACTTGCAAAAACATACCAAGCAAAAAGCGTACTGTACCAGTGAGGCGTCATACTCATAAACCAGTCCCATGCCATTGTAGTTTCAGTTATTACAAAGAACAACAAGAAAAATACTGAAGCTTTAAAATTCTTTTTATAAGGAGTAAGTGTAGTTGCAGTAGCCTGCGCCAAAGAGTTTCTTCTGGCTACAAATCGATATAAATTCCAACCGATTAAGTATATAATCGCTCTTATCACGAAGAATGGAAAATTAAGATATCCCGATTTTCCTTGAAGAATAACATCTTCTTCAACCAATTCGTGATTCTGCCAGGGATAAAAATGAGTTCCTGCAAAAATAACGATTAATACCACGATAATAGATCCTGGCAACAAGTAATTTGTAACACCTTCTATCACTCGAAATAATACCGGAGACCAACCTGCCTGGGCAACGTACTGAATGGCGTAAAACACTAGAGCTCCTAATGCAATCATAAAGAAAAAGAAAGCTGAAACAAACATTGCCGACCAAGGTTTTGTTTGAAACTGGTGTAACAAGTGCTCCATATGAGAGTCACCATGCTCTCCTTCTGCATGAGCACTTTCCCCATGTCCTTCAGAGGCTTTTGCATGACCTTCATCTATGGCCATACCATGCTCCTCTGTTGTTACTGAAGCCTCATCGTGTTCAGCACCATGTTCTCCGTGAGCATCTGCCGCCAATAATTCCTTCAATTCTTCTTCGTTCGATGGTGTAGAAATAAATCCATAAACCAAACCTATGGCACCAACAATTACTAGAATAATTGCAGTTAATTTTAATTTACTAGAAAGCGTATACATATTACTAGATCTAAAAGCTATATTCCTATTTAATTATTCTTCAGATTGCGTTTGGTCTTTTTCACTAAGATCTTCAGCAGGTTCTGCAGGATTAAGATTATCTGAATTCTCCTGAGTTACAGTATTTGTTTGAAAAGATCTTTCGGGATTACCTTCCAGTTTATCTTTTAAACTCATTACATAATGATCGATCTGCCAACGCTCTTTAATACTTGTTTGTACCGCATAAGACCCCATATTATTAAGACCATAATACATGGCATGATAAACACTACCCTCTGTAATACTACGTCCTGGATCATCATAAGAAGGCACACCAAGAATTTTCTCTCTTTCTACTAAAGTACCCTGGCCATCACCTTTATCTCCATGACAAACCGCACAATAAACGGTATACAAAGCTTTACCTTTTGTTAAGTTCTCTTCGGTGTAAGGAAGTGGATTTTTAAGGTTTGCTTTAGCATCGGCTCTTCCCTCAGGAGTATCTTCATAATCATAAGGCATCCATCCTCTTGGTATTGTTCCATCAACAGGTAATTTAGCTTCCTGTTGATTGGCAAAAATATCATAAGCGCCATAAGGTTCGTAAGGTACCGGACGGTACATATCTGGGAAATATTGATAATTACGATCCCTGTCACCCGCACAAGAATTTAAGAAACCTGCGATTATAACAAAGACTAAAGATTTATGAAATAAACTTCTCATCTGGTCTATTTATTGTCAATTAATTTAATTTCTGCAGCACCTGTATCGTATAAAAATTTCGTCAGGTCTTCTACATTATGATTCGTTGCGTCTATCTCCATTAAGAACATATCATCTGTAGTTCTAGGATCTGGATTTTCAGCTTTTTTAAAAGGCGCCAGTCTACTTCTCATATAAAAAGTAATAACCATTAAGTGAGCTGCAAAAAACACGGTAAGCTCAAACATGATCGGAATAAAAGAAGGCATATTCGTCAAGAATGAAAAACTTGGCTTTCCACCGATATCCTGAGGCCAATCCTGAACCATCATAAAATTCATCATCAAAACAGCAACTGATAATCCAGTTATACCGTACAAAAATGAAGTTATAGCTAATCGTGTTGGTGCTTCTCCTACTGCTTTATCAAGGCCGTGTACGGGAAAAGGCGTATAAACCTCACCAATATGATAGCGCGCTTCACGAACCTGCTTTACCGCATGTAAAAGCAGATCATCATCGTTATAAATAGCGTGTATTGTTTTTGATGCCATCTTGATTATTTATTTTTTAATTCAGTTGCCTGAGCATTCCAATCACCTCTGTTCTCGATAATAGGGAAGTTTTCAATAACTTCATCAAGCAATTTGTAATCATCCTTGGTTAAATTAGCTACCTGGTCGTATTTATAAATACCTACCTGATGTAAATGCTGCTCTAAAAGCGGACCTACACCGTTTAGCTTTTGTAGCTCATCTGCACTTTCTACTTTAGGATTATATGTACCTATTCTGGCTAGCATAGCATCCAATCGATCTTCCTGAGCTTCAGTAACTCCCAGAGCATCCGCATTAACAGTAGATTCATGACCTGAACCAGGTTCTTTCTCTGTTGACGTATCTCCAAAAAAGTCCTTTTTATCATCAATATTGGCAGAAGGTTCTTTTGCTGTTGGATCGTTATCCACATGGTGCGCTACATCATCACCATGCTTAGCTCTTAAATTCTTATAATATTCACCTGAAGATTTCAATATTGTCTTTACTTCGGCCTGTGCGATCACAGGGAAAGTTCTTGCATAAAGAAGAAACAATACAAAAAAGAAACCTATCGTACCGATAAAAACACCAATATCAACAAACGTAGGAGAGAACATTGCCCAAGAAGAAGGAGTTCTGCCTTTACTTAGGTCGATCACAATAATATCAAAACGCTCAAACCACATCCCAATATTTATTACAAGAGCCACTATAAAAGTCCAAAGAATATTTCTTCTCAATTTCTTAACCCACAATGTTAACGGCACTACAAAGTTACATACTATTAAGGCCCAAAATGCCCATGCATAAGGTCCTGTTGCAGCACCAAAAGAAAGATAAGTATAATTCTCATAACTGGTACCGGAATACCATCCTATAAAGAATTCAGTAATATAAGCTACGGATACGATTCCCCCGGTCAACAATATTACCTTGTTCATATATTCGATGTGCAGTAACGTAATATAATCCTGAAGATTAACCACTTTTCTCATAATAATAAGCAAGGTTTGCACCATTGCAAATCCTGAGAAAATCGCACCGGCAACGAAATACGGAGGGAAAATCGTACTGTGCCAACCAGGAACTACTGATGTAGCAAAGTCAAAAGATACAATCGTGTGTACCGAAAGTACCAAAGGTGTTGCTAAACCGGCAAGTACTAAAGATACTTCTTCAAAACGTTGCCAGTCTTTTACACGTCCACTCCATCCAAAACTAAGTATACCGTATATTTTCTTTTGAAATTCATTTGTTGTTCTATCACGAAGCATTGCAAAATCAGGAAGTAAACCAGTCCACCAGAAAACAAGTGACACCGATAAATACGTTGAAATTGCAAAAACGTCCCATAACAACGGTGAGTTAAAGTTTACCCATAAAGAACCAAACTGGTTAGGAATAGGTAAAACCCAATATGCTAACCAGGGACGTCCCATGTGAATAATAGGGAACAAACCAGCCTGAACTACAGCGAAAATTGTCATGGCTTCTGCAGAACGGTTTACTGCCATTCTCCATTTCTGGCGGAATAACAATAATACTGCAGATATCAATGTTCCGGCGTGACCAATACCTACCCACCAAACGAAGTTGGTAATATCCCATGCCCATCCAATGGTTTTGTTCAATCCCCAAACTCCGATTCCTGTAGAAACGGTGTAAATGATACAACCTAATCCCCACAAAAATGCAATTAAGGCAATAGTAAATACAATGTACCAGGATTTATTTGCTCTCCCAAGTACAGGCGCTCCTACTTCAACACTTATATCATGATAAGTTTTCTCTCCGGTAACAAGAGGTTCTCTTATAGGTGCTTCGTAATGTGACGACATATTTCTTTAAAATTGATTCTTATTACTTAATTATTATGCTTCAGCAGTATTGGTAATTTTAGCCTGATACATTACGTTTGGCCTTGTACCTAAACTTTCCATCATACGGTAAGTTCTATCATCCTCTTGTAATTTAGAAACTTTAGACTCTTCGTCATTAATGTCTCCAAACACAATTGCTCCGGTATCACAAGCCGCTGAACAAGCTGTACGGAATTCTCCATCTTTCACTGGTCTACCTTCACGCTTGGCATCAAGAATCGTTTTTTGTGTCATTTGAATACACATAGAACATTTTTCCATAACTCCACGTGAACGAACTACAACATCAGGGTTTAACACCATACGACCTAAGTCGTTATTCATGTGATAGTCAAATTCTTCGTTTTGAGCGTAATTAAACCAGTTAAACCTTCTTACTTTATAAGGACAGTTGTTTGCACAATATCTTGTACCCACACATCTGTTGTAAATCATTTGATTTTGACCCTGGCGACCATGAGACGTTGCCGCAACCGGACAAACTGTTTCACAAGGAGCGTGGTTACAGTGTTGGCACATTACTGGCTGAAAAGCAACCTGAGGATTATCATACGAAGGATTTTCAATGACATCATAAGTCTCGAATGCTCCTAGATTATTCAGTTTCTCCTGCTCTTCTACAAAAGTATCCCCGGCAGAATAATATCTGTCGATTCGTAACCAGTGCATATCCCTGAACTTTCTAACTTCATCCTTTCCAACAACTGGAACGTTATTTTCAGAATGACAAGCAATAACACATGCTCCACAACCTGTACACGCATTAAGATCGATAGACAGATTAAAGTGATGGCCAATACTACGGTCAAAAGATCTCCAGATATCAGCTTTTTGATCACTAACAGGAATTTCCTGATGATTATAGTCTACCTCAGGAACAGCGTTCCATTCATGCTTGCTATTTGATGTTAAAACAGAAAGAGTCGTCTCTTTAAGAATATCATCACGCCCCGCTAAGGTACTTTGCATTTGCACACTTGCAAATTCATGTACACCTGCAGCTTTTTCTATACTAACATTTTGAAATGCACTAAAGTTCTTATACAAAGGGTAAGCATTTACACCTACTTGCATTTCCTTCTGCATTCCTTCTTTCTTACCATACCCCAAAGCTAAGGCTACAGAGCCTTTAGCCTGACCTGGCTGAACAATAACAGGAACATTTTTTACAGTAGTATCACCAACACTAATATTCACATAACTACCATTTAAAGCTCCATTGGAAACAATTTCGTTTTCAAGCTCCAGCTTATCAGCATCTGCTTGCGAAATCATTAGATAATTATCCCAAGTTGTTCTGGTAATAGGGTCTGGAAGTTCTTGTAACCAAGGGTTATTAGCCTGATTCCCATCACCCATTGAAACTTTGGTATAAAGTGTAAGTTCAAACTCACTTTCTTCCTGAGCAGAAGCATTCATCTTTCTTAAAGAAGAAGCTTCATTCGCTGAGGAAGCAAAACCTTCAAGCACTGTTGTCCCTACAGGACTAGTACCCTCAAATACTCCATCATGAAGTGCCTGATTCCATCCACCTGTTAAATTACCAGACCATGTTTCTTTGATATAATCATGATAAGACTGGCTATTTCCTGACCACTTTAATAAACAGTCCTGAAATTGACGGGTATCAAATAATGGTCTAATTGTTGGTTGCATTAGGCTAAACTGGTTATCAGTAAACTGAACATCTCCCCAGCTTTCCAAATAATGAGGAGTAGCCGCAATATATTTACAAAGTTTAGCAGTTTCATCCTCTTTCATTGTAAATGAAACCGACACTTCTACATTTTTCAATCCTTCAATAAACTCAGATGCATTAGGCAAACTATAAGCCGGATTCACTCCAACCACCATAAGTGCGCCTACACTACCAGCGTTCATGTCTTTAACTAACTCGACTACCTGAGCACTATTACCCTGGCGCGTCATTCGTGCATTATCGGTATCCATAATTGAACTACCTAATGCTTCATTTATAGCCAGAACCAGTGATTGAGCATCTGCATCTGGAATACCAGAAACCACAACTCCTTTACTACCAGCTTTTCTTAACTGACTTGCTGCTTTCACTACAGCATCATCAATTTTAGAGGGAAGTTCGCTTGTAGAACCTCCTCCTACAATATACCCATACAAAGAAGCAAGAATTGCCTTTTGCTGAGACGGTTTTACAGGAACACGCTTATCGGCCTTCGCACCTGCCAAAGACAGGTTTGATTCGAATTGCACGTGCCTTGACATTTTTCCATTTTTTGGGATACGGCTTTGTGCATAACTATTATCATATCCTCCGCCTTGCCAGTCACCAAGAAAATCTGCCCCTATAGAAACTATAGTTTCAGCTTCGGTAAAATCATAATTTGGCAATGCTCTTCTTCCATATCTAGATTCAAAAGCTGAAAGCGCTGCATCTTCAGAAACCGCATCATAAGCCACATGCTTTACATTTGGATATTTAGCGCTAAAATCCTGAATTAATTTAGTCGTACTAGGGCTGGCAAATGTTTGTGTTAACAACACAATATCTCCCGAAACACCATTAAGTGCTGAACCCACCTGACGGTCAAATTCTTCCCAGGAAACATTTTTCCCATCGATCATCGGGCGCTTCACCCTCTTTTTATCATACAAAGAAAGCACTGAAGCATGAACACGGGCACCCCCACCAGCTTTTACCTTAGCAAGATCATTATTTTCAATCTTTATAGGTCTCCCTTCACGAGTTTTAACCAATACACTTTGAAAATCAAAACCATTGGCAATAGTAGAAGCGTAATAGTTAGCCACACCAGGAATGATTCTATCTGGCTGTACTACATAAGGTATAGATTTTACAACCGGTCCCTCACAAGCAGCTAAAGAAGCTGCCGCTGTACTAAATCCAACATACTTCAGAAAATCCCTTCTAGACGTTTTTGAATTACTTAAGGACTCTTTATCCCCAAGAAATTCATCCACAGGAATTTCTTCAGCAAACTCTTTTTGTTTTAGCGTCTCAACAATAGAACTACCTTTTAGCTCTTCAACACTTGTCCAGTATTTTTTGTTTGATGACATATATATCTAGATATTAACTTCTTAATTTATATCTGCAATCGCAGTTATTATATTAATAGTGGCATTTTCCACATTCAAGACCTCCCATTTCTGCAATGGTAAGTTCTTCTACACCGTATTTCTTAGAAAGTTCTTCGTGAATCTTTTCGTAATACTCATTACCTTCCATCTGAACACCAGTTTCCCGGTGACAGTTAATACACCATCCCATAGTAAGCGGAGCTTCCTGATGCACAACTTCCATTTCCTGAATAGGACCATGACAATGTTGACACTGAACTCCTGCTACAGAAACGTGTTGTGAGTGATTAAAGTAAACAAAGTCTGGAAGATTATGAATTCTAACCCATTTTACTGGCTTCTGATCTCCTGAATAGGTTCTGGTTGAAGGATCCCAACCAACCGCATCGTATAGTTTAGCAATCTCGCCATCGTAAAATTCTTTTGAATGGTCTGCAGTCGCAGTCTCCGGAGCTACTTCTGAAATAGCTTTATGACAGTTCATACATACATTCAAAGATGGAATTCCAGAGGTCTTAGATACCCTTGCAGAAGAGTGACAGTACTTACACTCAATTCCATTATCCCCAGCATGAATTCTGTGAGAGTAATGAATTGGCTGTATAGGCTGATATCCCTGGTCTACTCCTACTTGCATCAAAAATCCATATGCAAAATACCCTACGCCAAGCAGCACCACTATAGAAAACACCAATACTAAAAACTGGTTTTCAACGAACGCCTGCCAGATTGGTTTTCTTGAAGGCTTCTCAGGTAATTTTACTCCACTAGCCGTTGCAAAGTTTTTAAGTGTTTTGTTTACTAAAAACAAAACAACCAGCAACATTACTAACACGAAAATAAGAATCCCAAGAATGATATTAACAGATACACCCCCTCCAGATGCACCTTGACCATCTGTACCAGCTCCTGCTGTTGCAGCGGCAGTGGGCTCAGGTTTAGGTTGCTCTACATAAGCAAGGATATTATCGATATCTTCATTAGACAATTGAGGAAAAGCTGGCATCGCAGTACCATTATATTCCTGATAAATTGCTTCTGCATCTGCATCCCCTGAAGCTCTTAGCTCAGCATTGTTTTTAATCCATGAATAAAGCCATTCTTTATCATGCCTTAAAGTTACCCCGTTTAAAGCCGGACCAATACTAGCTGAATACGGCTTATGACAAGCCGCACATAAGGAATTAAACAAACTTTTACCGGCAGCGGGATCACCTAATTCCGCAGAGGCCGAAGCATCTGCTTTATCAGCTGCGGTCTCTGGAGTCCCAGCTTCCACAGCAGTAGAATCCTGAGCAAAACCCGTTACAGTAAACGAAAGAAAAAGTGCTACAATTAAGAGCAGTCGCGAAGTTGAGTGGCGGTATTTCACCTTTTTCATATTATAAGTTGAATTAACGTCTAAACTTTGGTACGGTTTTTTAAGATTAAAATCTGTACGTAAAAACTTTAGAAACGCACCATTAAATTCAGGCACAAAAGTAATACTTAAGTTGGATTTTGTTTATGTTAGAGAAGCGTTAATGGGTAATTTATATTAGTTCTAAATAATAATTTCTATAGAATATGAGTTATTTAATTTTACTTTTGTCTATAAAATCATAACTATGAATATTTTAAGCTTTAAAAACCTATTATTCGGCACCTCTCTTTGCTTATCCTGTGTTGCTTTTGGTCAAGAGGAGACCCAAAAAATTAACATTTCCCAGAGCGATATGATTAATGAATTATCCTTAACCAAAACAAAATTACAAAAGTCACATAATATAGGGGATCGCTATGTAATACAACTATTTAGCGGGCCTAATGGGGATGCCAGCAATAAAATAAAGGATTATGAGGCACTATATGAATATCCGGCACGAATTAAATACGAAGCGCCAAATTACAAAGTTTGGATAGGCAATTTCAGAAATCGATTAGAAGCCGACAGAGCGCTTTTGGTTATCAAAGAGACCTACCCATCTGCCTTTATTCCAAAACCAGAAAGAAAGTAATCTAAACTATCCGTTCCCTTACATAGTAAGACTTGCGACGATAAGGTAAAAAAGGAACAAATACATACAATGCCCAGCTGATTTTTAGATGGGATTTTTAAAATAAGTTCATAAAAAAAGGCTGCAAATTGCAGCCTTTTTTGGTATTATCATTTCTATAGCTATACCACTATCTATTTAAGTGTTTTCTTCACTTCTACTTCTCTAAATGCTTCGATAACATCTCCTTCCCTGATATCATTATAGTTTTTAACCTGCATACCACAGTCATAACCTTTGGATACCTCTTTAACATCATCTTTAAAGCGTTTTAACGAAGCTAATTCACCTGTGTAGATCACAACACCATCTCTAATTAAGCGCACTCCAGCAGTCCTGTAAATCTTACCAGAAGTTACCATACAACCGGCAATGGTACCGATCTTAGAGATTTTGAACGTTTCCCTGATTTCAGCAGTACCAGTAATCTCTTCTTTAACCTCTGGAGAAAGCATTCCCTCCATGGCATCTTTAAGATCATTTATCGCATCATAAATAATAGAGTAGGTTCTGATATCGATCTCTTCCTTATCAGCAACCTGTCTTGCATTACCGGCAGGACGAACATTAAAGCCGATTATAATCGCATCTGATGCCGAAGCCAAGAGCACATCACTTTCAGTAATAGCTCCAACCCCCTTATGGATGATATTCACCTGAATTTCCTCAGTAGAAAGTTTCTGGAAACTATCTGTTAATGCTTCTACAGAACCATCAACGTCCCCTTTCAGGATAATATTAAGCTCTTTAAATTCGCCTAATGCGATACGGCGTCCAATCTCATCCAAGGTAATATGACGCTGCGTTCTAACATTTTGTTCTCGTTGTAACTGTGTACGCTTGGCAGCTATATCTTTAGCTTCACGCTCATCTAGCATCACTTTAAACTTATCACCGGCCTGTGGCGCACCATCAAGACCTAAGATAGAAACCGGAGTTGATGGCCCGGCTTCCTTAATTTCGTGACCTCGTTCATCGTGCATAGCTTTAATCTTACCACTATGACGACCTGCCAGTACATAATCACCAATTTTAAGCGTACCCGCCTGTACCAGTATTGTGGCTACATATCCACGACCACGGTCAAGGAATGCTTCTACTACCGTACCATTGGCAATTTTATTAGGATTCGCTTTCAATTCAAGAATCTCAGCCTCAAGAAGCACTTTTTCCAGTAACTCTTTCACACCCATTCCGGTCTTAGCAGAAATATCATGAGATTGTACTTTACCCCCCCAATCTTCAACCAGTAAATTCATAGAAGCTAACTTCTCTTTGATCTTTTCCGGATTAGCCGTTGGCAAATCTGATTTATTAATGGCAAAAATTATAGGCACTCCTGCGGCCTGCGCATGTGAAATCGCTTCTTTAGTCTGCGGCATCACATCATCATCAGCAGCAATCACTATAATAGCGATATCTGTTACCTGTGCTCCACGAGCACGCATTGCTGTAAAGGCTTCGTGACCCGGAGTATCCAGGAAGGCAATTTTTTGACCACCGTCTAATTCCACCCCATAGGCACCGATATGCTGGGTAATACCACCACTCTCTCCTGCAATTACATTCTCTTTACGAATGTAATCCAGAAGCGATGTTTTACCATGATCTACGTGTCCCATAACCGTAACAATTGGCGCTCTTTCCTGTAAATCTTCTGGAGCATCTTCCTGCACCTCTACGGTCTCTTCTACATCTGCCGTTACAAAATCCACTTCATAACCAAACTCATCGGCAACAATAGAAAGCGTTTCGGCATCCAGTCTCTGGTTCATGGTCACCATCATACCAAGAGACATACAGGCTGAAATCACTTTGGTTACCGGAACATCCATCATGGTCGCCACTTCACTTACGGTAACAAATTCTGTCACTTTAAGCACTTTAGAATCCGATTCCTGCTTTGCAAGATCTTCTTCTGATCGTTGACGGTGTTGATCCCTCTTATCTCTTCGATATTTAGCACCTTTACCTTTACTGGATTTCCCCTGAAGTTTTTCCAGAGTTTCCCTAACCTGCTTTTGTACTTCTTCTTCGCTAGGCTCTTCTTTAGTGATAGGCCTGCTGCGTTGTTTATTATTACGCCCTTTACGGTTGTTATTATTGTTATTTCCACCTCCCTGATTAGGACCGCCTTTTACATCCTTACTAATTCTTCTACGACGTTTCTTGCGATTCCCTTTTTTATCATCGTTGGAAGCGGCAGTTTTTTTATCGTCTTTCTTTTTAACAGGCTTTTTAAATTTGGAAAGATCGATCTTTTCTCCCGTAAAGTTAGGACCGTCCAATTTTGTATAATTGGTTTTTATACGGTTAGATTCCTCACTTTGTTCAGAAGCCTCAGGTTTTACCTCAGTTTGTTCTTTATCCTTCTTAGGCTCTTGCTTAGGTTGTTCTTTTTTAGGGGCATCATCCTGATTTTTAACCACATCAGGTTTTGGCTTAGGCTTTTCTTCCACAGGTTTCGGGGCTGGCTCTTCCTGTTTGGCTTGCTCTGGCTTTTCTTCCTTCTTAGGCTCCTCTTTTTTCTTCTCCACCTGAGGCTTATCCAAGTCTATTTTACCAACAGTCTTAGGACCAGAGAGTTTTGTACGGGTACTTAGGGTTTCCTGCTCCTGCTTTTTACGCTCTTGCTCTTCCCTGAGCTTTTCCTGTTCCTTTTTCTCCTGCTCTTTTCTTTTTTCTTCCTGCTCGCGTTCGCGGGCTAAACGCAGCTCTTCCTTCTCCTTCTTTCTCTCTTCCCCTACTTCTTTAGAAGCTACTTTTTTGCTTTTATCTGTCTGGAACTCATTAAAAAGAACCTGATAAGTCTCCTGAGAGATTTTAGCAGTAGGACGTGCTTCAATATCATGCCCCTTAGAATTTAAAAACTCTACAGCCCGATCTAGCGAAATATTGAATTCACGTAATACTTTGTTTAATCGCATTGTTTTTGCTTCAGCCATAAATTGCCCTCTAAATTAACCTCTTTTGTTTATTACTACAATAAATTATTCTTCGAATTCTTCGCGAAGTACCTTCAGCACTTCACGAACGGTTTCTTCCTCCAGGTCGGTACGCTTTATAAGGTCATTTACATCCTGCTCTAAAATACTTTTTGCCGTATCCAAACCAATTTTTGCAAATTCCTTAATTACCCAATCTTCGATTTCATCAGAGAATTCAGATAGTTCCACATCTTCTTCCACTCCTTCTCTAAATACATCTATTTCATAACCCGTTAGCTGGCCGGCAAGTCTAATATTATGCCCTCCACGACCAATTGCTTTCGAAACCTCCTCAGGCTTAAGCATTACCTCAGCCCTTTTGTTTTCTTCATCTATTTTTATCGATGTAATTTTCGCCGGACTCAAAGCCCTTGTTATAAATAACTGATCATTATTGGTATAATTAATCACATCGATATTCTCATTACCAAGTTCGCGTACAATACTATGGATTCTAGATCCTTTCATACCCACACAAGCGCCAACAGGATCAATTCTATCATCATACGAATCTACTGCCACTTTTGCTTTTTCGCCCGGTACACGAACTACCTTTTTGATCGTAATTAAACCATCAAAAACTTCAGGAATCTCCTGCTCAAACAATTTCTCCAGAAATGCTGGCGCTGTTCTAGATAAAATGATGCTAGGCTTATTTCCTTTTAATTCAACACTTTCTATAACCCCACGTACATTTTCTCCTTTTCTAAAGAAATCCGAGGGAATTTGCCGGTCTTTTGGCAGTACAATTTCGTTCCCCTCATCATCTAAAAGAATTATTGCACGATGTCTTATATGATGAACTTC